>CAYJFM010000093.1:0-1513 GCA_964369805.1 uncultured Oscillospiraceae bacterium | reverse complement strand
AAATATTGGGGTGGAGAAAAGTAAACTCTCTATCTCAATATTTTTTTATTCAAAAAATTGCAAAAAAAATTGAGCATAATGGATTTCTCATATACAATAACAGTGACCAAACCATACTGAAAGGAGAAACTTTATGCTCGAATATAATTATATAAAAAATCTCTTAGAAATGGAAGATGTAAAGGTCATAAATTTAAAAAGTTCTAACGAAGCCTTGGACATATACCTGGAAACCTTGGTCAAATCCATCACATGTCCTAACTGCGGCGCGTTGACTTCTAGAATTCACGACTATAGAACTCAAATAGTAAGAGACGTTTCAATACTTGGTAAGAACACTTACCTTCATGTTAAAAAGAAAAGATATCTATGCGCTTGTTGTAACAAAAGAATTACAGAAAGAGTAAGTCTTATCCCTAAGTATCAAAGAACTACTAGCAGGCTTTGGCATCAAATCTTTGTAGCTACTAGTAAGAGTCAGACTTTTACTGATATTGGTAATACCTTTAACATTTCAACAACCAGTGTCATTAGAATATTTGATAACTTGTCTTACTCAATTAACAACTTACCCCAAGTAATAGCGATAGACGAATTTCGTGGTAATTCTGGTGGTGAAAAGTTTCAATCAATTGTTACTAACCCTAAGCGTAGAGAAGTTCTTGATATTCTTCCTTCTAGAAAATCTGAAGACCTCTATAGCTACTTTGGACAGTTTACCAATAGAAACAACGTAAAATATGTTGTAATGGATATGTCCCCAACCTTTAAGCATGTGGCTTTAAACTGCTTCCCAAATGCTAAGATTGTAGCTGATAAATACCATGTAGTACGTACTGTAAGCTGGGCATTTGAAAATGTCAGGAAAAGAATTCAAAAAGATTTCATTAAAGATAAACAGAGATACTTCAAGAATTCTAGGAAACTGCTATTAAAAAGATATGCTCAGGCAAGTTCAGATCAGAAAACCCAAATTGCAAATATGTTATCTCAATCTAAAGAGCTAGCAGCTGCTTACTGGCTCAAAGAAAAGTTCTATGAGTTTATGAGTGTCAAAAATGAAGTTGAAGCAAGGAAACTTCTCTCCGAGTGGTTAATGCTTGCTAGTGTATCAGGACCTCCAGAATTTAAAGCACCTATTTCCACCTGTGAAAACTGGTATACCGAAATCATTGCAGCTTTTTCCACTGGTTATACAAACGGATTTACCGAGGGTTGTAACAACAAGATTAAAGTTCTAAAAAGAATCTCTTATGGTGTTAGAAATTTTGATAGATTCAGAAAAAGAATACTTCACATTTTTAAATATGAAAATTAAGTCCATTTAAAAAAGTCAACAGGATTCAATCAGTAGCACTGATGTCTATTGATGCTTAAAATCATAAAAACACAAGATAATTTAAAAGCGGTCGCTATTAAATATATGAAAACGCCAGGCATGCATATTTAAACATACCTGACGCGTATTGATTTTCATTATTTACAGCTCCACCCCAATATTTGACAAAGAGCC
>CAYJFM010000092.1:0-1886 GCA_964369805.1 uncultured Oscillospiraceae bacterium | reverse complement strand
GAAACCTTGCTCGGAGGCGGGGGAGTTGATGGAGCCATACATAAAGCTGCAGGGCCAGAGCTTCTAAAGGAATGCAAAAATCTCAATGGATGCAGTACAGGAGAAGCAAAGATAACAAATGCATATAATTTACCGTGCAAAAAAATCATACATACAGTAGGACCAATTTGGCATGGGGGAGGTTTTAACGAAGAAGTGCTTCTAAAAAACTGTTACCAAAACTCATTAAACCTTGCATTAGAAGGGGGAATTGAAACCATTGCATTCCCACTAATTTCTTCAGGTGCATATAGATTTCCAAAAGAAAAAGCACTAAAAATAGCAAAAGACACAATAAAAGCATTCCTAGCAAAACACGATATGACCGTATATATGGTGGTTTTTGATGAGAAGGCTTTTTCTATATCAAAGGAACTTTTCCAAGAAGTATCTCAATACATAGACGAAAATTATGTAGAAGAAGCAAGTCAGCTAACAGAGAGAACTTCAATTTATAGAGGCTTAACTAGTAGAATAAGAGAATTAAAAGCAGAAGAAGCATATATATTAGAAGAAAGAGAATGTGAAACTGAGGCCTTACAAGCAAAAGAACTAGATCTTAGCTTAGATGAATTAGTAAACAATCTAAATGATACCTTCTCCCAGAGGCTTTTGAACCTTATAGATATGAAAGGTAAAGATGATGTAGAAGTTTACAAGAAAGCAAATATAGACAGAAAATTATTTTCAAAGATAAAAAGTAATATAGACTATAAGCCAAGTAAAACTACAACAATTGCCTTTGCACTGGCACTTGAATTAAGCCTTGATGAATGCAAAGACTTACTAAACACAGCAGGTTTCGCCCTTTCTAAAAGTAGTAAATTTGATGTAATAATCGAGTATTTTTTGAGAAATAAAAACTATGATATTTTTGAAGTAAATGAAACCCTATTTGAATTTGGAGAAAAAACATTAGGTGAATAAAAAGTTTTCCAACCCTTAACTAAAAAACTCTTGAAAATTTGTCGCTTTCCATGCGACCAAAGCTATAATTAATAATGCTACCATAAGAACATAGTTGAAATAGAGGTAAAGAGTCTAACATATATGCAAAGTTAGATCTTGCCAAAGTTAATTGAAAGTTCGAGGAGGACAGCATTATGAAAAAAGATTTAGTAGAAATGGTATTTGTATTGGATAGAAGTGGATCAATGTCAGGTCTAGAGGCAGACACTATTGGAGGATTTAACTCTCTAGCAGAAAAGCAAAAGAAGGAAAAGGGAGAAGCAATAATTACAACTGTGCTTTTCGATGATAAGTATGAACTTTTGCACGATAGAATCAATATTAAAGGTATAAAGCCGCTGACAGACAAACAGTATTTTGTAAGAGGAGCAACAGCACTTCTAGATGCAATAGGCATTACTTTAACAAAAATAATGAACGCACATGAAAACACATTAGAAACAGAAAGGCCTGAAAAAACAATATTTGTTATAACCACAGATGGACTGGAAAACTCAAGTATAGAGTATAAATACTCAAAAATTAACTCAATGATAGAGAAAGCAAAAAAAGACTATAACTTTGAGTTTATATTCCTCGGTGCAAACATAGACGCACAAGAAGAAGCAGAAAAATTTGGAATAGACAAAGATATGGCAATAAACTATCACGCAGATAGCGCAGGAACTGAGTTAAATTACGCCGTCATGAGCGAAGCAATCAGCGCATATAGAGTTAATAAAAAACTCTCAAAAACCTGGAGAGAAAAGATAGATAAGGATTTTGAGAATAGAAAATAGTAGAGATTTGGATGAAAGGGAATAGAAATGCCAAAAGAAAAAGTAAAGAAAATGCTAAATAAAGCAAAAGATATTTCGGAGAAAGCAGGAGCAGCAGTA
>CAYJFM010000091.1:0-2089 GCA_964369805.1 uncultured Oscillospiraceae bacterium | reverse complement strand
GATGTTTAACATCAACCCTCAATATATATAATGTGATTTTAGAAGACTTTTTAATCGCAACTCTCTGTTGCTTATATATGTATAATAACATATATATTTTTCCTTGTACCTACCCGCGGGGAATAGTTATTCTATATTATTCCATTTTTAAAGGAAATCATCATTTCTCTAGTTAAACTGATATTATCCTCCCCTTCTATTGGAATTTCTTCTCTGCTAAGCCAAACACCTTCCGCCAACTCTTCCTTATCTAAAACTATTTCTCCGCAACCATCTAAATCAGCAAAGAATCCCATTAGTAAACTGCCGCTATAGCCCCACGGCTGGCTTTTATAGTATTTGATGTTCTTTACCCTAACACCTGCTTCTTCATAGACTTCCCTCTCAATACACTGTTCCACTGTTTCACCAATTTCACAGAACCCTGCAATTAAGGCATATTTTTTATATTCTCTATTAGCATATCTTGTTAAGAGTATCCTCTCCCCATCTTTAACACCTACAATTACTACAGGAGCTATAGTAGGGTAAACAATGTTGCCACAACCTTTGCATTCCATACTTCTTTCTTTTTCTGAGTGCCTCATTAAGTTAGAGCAAACACCACAAAATTTATTTTGACGGTACCAACTACTTAGATGTGCCGCTGTCATTCCCATAAGCCTCTGCCATGGTTTATCAAGGTCATTGAATTTATTCGCTTTTTCTAGAGTAAACTCTTTTAAATCTTCGAGGTTCACTCCGCTTTCTCCCTCTATTTTTCTACTGTCCGTAATAATAAAGGCTTTCTCTTTATCAACTGCAAAAAGATATACAATGTTTTCAATAGACTTTGGGAAGATTTCTTTAATTTGCTGATAAGTTGGTATTTTTAGGGTGCCATTATCTATGTAAAGTAAAGCTTTCCCTTCTTTAAATATAAATATTAAGTCATCAGCCTTTGGGCACTCTTTTGAAAATTGATTATAGAACACCTTTGGCGAAATTTCTTGAATCATTATAGTCTCCTCTTTTATCTAAAAAAGCAGGCCTTAGCCTGCTTTTTGCTTATAGTTTGATCGTGAACTACTATTTTTTGTAGTTGTAGAATCCTTCACCTGTTTTCATACCTAGCTTGTTTCCTCTTACCATTTTTCTTAGTAGAGTGTGCGCTCTGTATTTTGGATCTCCAAATTCTGCATATAGAACGTCCATGATTGCTAGGCAAACATCAAGTCCGATTAAGTCTCCAAGTGCTAGAGGTCCCATTGGGTGGTTAGCACCTAGTTTCATAGCATTGTCGATACCTTCTGCATCTGCAACACCTTCGTCTAGAATTCCAATAGCTTCATTTACCATTGGGATAAGAATTCTATTTACTACGAATCCTGGAGCTTCTGCAACTTCTACCGGAGTTTTGCCAATAGCTTGTGTTAATTCTAAGATTGTGTCTCTTGTTTCATCTGAAGTTGTAAGACCTTTAATGATTTCAACTAGTTTCATTGCTGGAACTGGGTTGAAAAAGTGCATTCCGATAATCTTGTCAGGTCTTCCTGTTGATTGCGCAATTTCAGTAATTGAAAGTGAAGATGTGTTTGTTGCAATAATAGTTTCTGGTTTGCAAAGAGCATCTAGTTCTGCGAATAGAGCTTTCTTTTGTTCCATATCTTCTGTTGCAGCTTCAATGATAAGATCAGCATCAGCTACGATATTGATATCTGTAGATCCTTTGATTCTTCCCATTGCAGCATCCATATCTTCTTGAGTGATTTTTTCTCTAGCAACTAATTTAGAAAGGTTTTTTTCTACTTTAGCGATTCCGCCTTCAACTGAGCTTTCTCTTCTTGCTCTAAGAACTACTTCATATCCACATTGTGCCATTACTTGAATAATTCCAGCACCCATTGTTCCTGATCCTAAGATTCCGATTTTTTTCATTATAATCCTCCTGACTATTGTGATTAACCATTTTACTACAACAATCTAATAAGTTTTTCTTATAATATTGTTGTAGTTGTATATATTATACACAAAATTCTGATGATTTACTAGTACAAAAACAATGACTACTTTGCTTAAATAATTAAATATTTCGGTTTTTTTTGCTATA
>CAYJFM010000090.1:0-2475 GCA_964369805.1 uncultured Oscillospiraceae bacterium | reverse complement strand
CAAGTTATTTTAAAGGATAATGTTATTCCTTATTATCAAGGCATTTACAGTAATGAAACAAAGTCTATTACAAAGTATGAGGCTTTAATGCGAATTAGAGATGAAGAGGGGAATATTTATACACCTGATGTCTTTTTTGACGTTGCTAAACAGTATAAGCTGTACGGTATTTTAAGCCATATGATGATAGAAAAAACTTTAAATGATTTTAGAGATTTGAAGGCGGAATTATGCCTTAACATTTCAATTTTCGATATAGAAAACAAGGAGTTCCAAGAGTGGTTTTTTGAAACCCTTCGCTCTTACCCTGATGTTTCCAGAATTACAGTTGAGTTTGTTGAAAGTGAAGACTATAAAAATCACGATAGTTTATTCGATTTTCTAAGCAAAATTAAAGAAATTGGCTGTAATATCGCTGTTGATGATTTCGGTGCTGGGTTTGCAACATTTGCATCTATCATTTCTCTAAAGCCTAATATATTAAAAATTGACGGTAGTATTATAAAAAATCTATCAAACAATATAGACAGCAGGACTATTGTAAGCACGATTAGCTATATGTCTAAGTTAATCAATGCAAAAATTGTAGCAGAATTTGTTGAAAATAGTGAGATACAAGAAATGATTGTGGCAGAGGGTATTCATTATTCTCAAGGATATCATTTTGCAATACCACGTCCTTTTGAAGAACTAGATATAAAATAATTTAATATAAGCATAAAATGGCTACTTCTATTTTGGAAGTAGCCATTGTTTGATTTTTGAAATTTGTGAAAACTTGTCTGCGGTTTGAGATACAATTTAATAGATCTTTTAAATTACTATAAACCTGTCATTATCATTGTCTTCTGTTTAAAAGTTAAGAATGTAGCTTTTTCTTTGCCACTATGCATATCCCTAAAATAGAAATCATTGCTATAGCAATTAGAGCATGTATATTTAAATTATCACTTGTTTCTGGTACTGAGGCAAGTGTTACCCCTGGTGCAGGTGCAGGTATTGGTTCATCTGGCTCTTTTGGAGCTGGAATGTGTAAGTAAGGGAAACCATCATTTATAGAATCATCATGTGCAAAGACAGGCCCAAGGGCTGCTGCAAACTCAGCTGTCTTCATTTGCTCTATAGTTGCTCCAGCTAGTCCATCTGTATAGATGCTTCCATTAGTTCCATCTGCAAGCGCTACATTGGCGTTATTTCCGTAGCTATTAATTACTATACCACTATTACCTTGAGTTCCAATTAGACCTCCTTGGCTATCTCCTGTGCCAACAATAACACCAGTGGCATAGCTGTTTTCTGTTGTTCCGCCACGACCCCATCCAATTAAGCCACCAACATAATTTGTTCCTGAAACACTTCCTCTAGCATAACAATTTTTGATTGCTGCATTTTGCGAAGCATCACCAGCTAGACCTCCTACATTTTCTACTCCTACAACATTTCCTGTGGCAAAGCTATATGAAATTTTCCCCGTAGCGATAGCTCCTACTAGGCCTCCAGCTGAGCTACTATAAGGGCCTGATCCATTAAGATTAGCAGAGGAAGAAGAGCTAATTATTTCACTATTAAATGCATCTCCAGCCAATCCTCCCAAATGGGTGTTTCCTATGACTTCTCCAGAGGTGTGACAGTTAATTATAGTCCCGAAATGTAGATTTCCAACTAGACCACCAAGTTTTGTGTAACCCGTTACAGATACATTTAAGACAGATATGTTTTTTAGTGTAGCACCTCTAGAAGGGAAAGCGGTAGCATATCCAAATAAACCTAAAGATTCATCTGTGCCAGAAGCATCTGAATTTCTATCTATTTTCATGTTGCTTATTGAATGATTACCACCATCAAAAGTTCCTAAAAAAGGCTTAGGGATTTCTGGAGCGTTACTCTTACCTATTGGAGTCCACTCTATGCCAGCTAAGTCTAAGTCCTTGGTTAGGGTTACTGTTTTATTCGTAAACCTATCGGCATCTATATCAGGAGCATCTCCATTAACTATTTGCGCAAGGCCCGCAAGGTCTTCTGCAGTTTCAATAGTGAAGTTTGTAGCTTCTGGATTAGCGGATGTATACCAGTCAGTATTAATAGTTCCATCCCATGTGTCTATTTCTGACGCGGCAAAGGTTACTGACGGGATAAGTGTTACCATTAGCATGGCCGCTACTGTTAGTGATATAATTTTTTTCATAATAATTTTCCTCCGAATAATAAAGCTATGTGTTAAAAATAAGTACTATATTTTATTCACAAGCACTTTATTATACCATTTATTACGATAATAAGGCTAATTATTACAACAAACGGTAAGGTTGATTTCTAATGTTATAGTAAGTGCATCAATAGTAGTTTTGAAGTGAAATTATTTTTTTTGTTTTTTTGATTTTGCTCTTGAATAATATATGAAAAGGTATATGCTAGTGGCAAAAGAAAGGAGAGTATACAAATGAACAAGACAACAAAATTAATAGCCATAAATAT
>CAYJFM010000089.1:0-2574 GCA_964369805.1 uncultured Oscillospiraceae bacterium | reverse complement strand
AAAAATACAAGCAAGGGAGGTTTTTATGAGCAAGGTAAAAAAAGCAACCTATACCCAGCCATCAGTGGAGGGGTTCACACACAGAACTGCAATGGAGGAAGCGGCAAGATGTCTTCTATGCCATGATGCGCCATGTAGCAAGGGCTGTCCAGCAGGAACAGACCCAGGTAAATTCATAAGGTCCATAAGGTTTAGAAACCCAAAAGGAGCAGCAGAAACTATTAGAGAAAATAATGTTTTAGGGGGCTCATGCGCTATGGTCTGTCCATATGATAGGCTATGCGAAGAGGCATGCTCAAGATGCGGAATAGATAGACCTATCGAAATAGGAAAACTTCAAAGATACGCAGTAGAGCAGGAAAAAGCTTTTGGAATGGAGATTCTAAGTGTACCAGAAGAGAAGAAAAACGGAAAAATTGCTTGTATTGGAGGAGGACCAGCATCCTTAGCCTGTGCAGCGGAGCTTGCAAAAGCTGGATACAAGGTAACCATAATAGAAAGAGAAGCAAGAGCTGGCGGTGTTCTTACTTATGGAATAGTACCAGCAAGACTACCAAAGGACGTAGTTGCATATGATATTTCACATGTAGAAAGATTAGGCGTAGAGTTTAAACTTAATACAGAGGCAGCAGAAGTAGACTTAGAAAGCTACGATGCAGTATTTCTAGGAATGGGCCTTTGGGATGCAAAGATACCAGATCTAAAAGGAAAAGGACTAAAGGGCGTATATGGAGCTGCAGAATATCTAAAGCTAGCAAACGAACAAAAGGAAGCCTTTAATCCAGGAAAGAAAGTTGTAGTAATAGGAGGCGGAGACGTAGCCTGTGACTGCGCTGCAACAGCAAAGCTTTTACGTGCTGATGATGTAAAAATAGTTTACAGAAGAAGCTTAGAAGAAGCACCAGGAGGAATGGAAGAGTTTATGTATATGCTTTCTCTAGGAATAGGCATAACAACAAACATGGCACCAGAAGAAATCTTAGGTACAGAGTCTGTAAGCGGAATGAAGTTTAAAGGCCGTGATGGAGTATGCGAAGGCTCTAGCATGACCTTAGAAGCAGATACTATTGTATTTGCAATAGGTCAAGGAGCAGAAAACTTCTCAGCATTTACAAAAGCAAAGCTTGATGAAAAAGGAAGAGTAAGTGTAAATGAAGATGGAGTAACAAGCGAAGGAAAATACTTTGCAGGAGGAGACGTAGTAAATGGTGGAAAGACAGTTGTTGAAGCTGTAGCAGAAGGAAAGGCTGTAGCAAAAAGCATAGTAGACTTTCTAGAGAAAGGAGCAAAGTAAATGGCTATTAAAAAAGATCTATCGATAAAATATCTTGGTGTAGATTGTGAGAACCCATTTTTCCTTTCATCATCACCAGTAGGAAGTAACTACGAAATGATAGCAAAATCATATGAAGAAGGCTGGGGAGGAGTATTCTACAAGACAATAGGAATATTTGTAGCAGATGAGTGCTCGCCAAGATTTGACCAAACAAATAAAGAAGGACTCCCATGGGTAGGCTTTAAGAATATGGAGCAAATCTCAGATAAGCCAACAGAGCTAAACTTTGAGAATATGTATAAGCTAAAGAGAGACTATCCAGATAAGGTAATGGTATCATCCATTATGGGAAGCAACGAAGAAGAGTGGAGACAGCTTGCAAAGATGAGTGAGCAGGCAGGGGCTGACTTAATAGAAGGAAACTTCTCATGTCCACAGATGACAAGCCATGATATGGGATCTGATGTAGGAACAAACTTTGATTTAGTAGAATCATACTCAAGGGCAGTAGCCTCAGTGACTGATATACCATTCATTGCAAAGATGACGCCAAACACAAAGAATATGGAAGAGCCAGCAAGGGCGGCTATAAAAGGTGGGGCAGCATCTGTATCTGCAATAAATACAATTAAATCAATAACAAACATAGATTTTGAAAATAACACAGGGATGCCAGTAGTAAACGGAAAATCATCAATTTCAGGCTACTCAGGAGCAGCTGTAAAGCCAATAGCACTAAGATTCTGTGCTCAGTTACTGCAAGATAAGGAGCTTCATGACCTATGCGCAGCTCAAGGAAGAAAATTCGAGTTAAGCGGTATTGGTGGTATTGAAACATGGAGAGACTGTGCAGAGTTTTTATCATTAGGATGTAGAAACCTTCAGGTAACAACATCGATTATGCAATATGGATATAGAATAGTAGAAGATATGGCAAACGGTTTAATGCACTTCATGGACGAAAAAGGCTACGATAGCCTTGAAGATTTCATAGGCTTATCTTTACCAAATATAATCCCAGCAGAAGAGTTAAACAGAGACTTCAAACTGTTCCCAGCCTTCGATGAAGAAAAATGCCTAGGCTGCGGAAGATGCTATGTATCTTGCTACGATGCAGCCCACCAAGCTATAGACTGGAACGAAGAGAAGAGACTACCAATTCTAAATGAAGAAAAATGCGTAGGCTGCCATCTTTGCCTCAATGTATGTCCAATAGCAGGATGCATCACACCAGGAGAAATCAAATGGAAAAAAGATAGAAAGAAAGTTGAGATTGCATTCAAGAAGAATTATGAGTA
>CAYJFM010000088.1:0-2589 GCA_964369805.1 uncultured Oscillospiraceae bacterium | reverse complement strand
TAAATATAAGAAAAATGGAATAATTGCAGGTGGTATGGCACCGAAAGTTGACTGCTGTGTTGAGGCAGTTAGAAGAGGTGTGAGTAACGCTACAATAATTGATGGAACAGAAGAGCATTCCATCTTAGTAGAGCTATTCACAGATGAGGGAATAGGAACCTTATTTTGCTAGTATAGTTAGAAAGTAGCGAAGGGCGGAAAAAATGTTTACAGAAATACAAGCAAAAGATAATGAGTATGTAATTCAAACTTATGGAAGAGTAGAAGTAGCTATTGAAAGTGGAAAAGGTAGCCTTGCTAAAGATGTGAATGGGAAATATTATATTGATTTCTCAAGTGGTGTAGGAGTAAACTCATTAGGTTATTGCCATCCTAGGTGGGTTGAAGCTATAACAATTCAGGCAAATAAACTCCAACATATTAGCAACTACTATTACAGTCCAGTTGCAACTGAGCTTGCTGAAATCTTAGCTAAAATCTCTGGCATGAGCAAAATGTTCTTTGGAAACACAGGCTGTGAGGCTAATGAATGTGCTATAAAAATTGCTAGAAAAGCAAAACAGAAAACAGGCGCTTATAAAATAATATCACTTAAAAACTCATTTCATGGAAGAACTATTACTACATTAGCAGCAAATGGGCAAGAAATTTTTCACAAAGATTTTTTACCCTTGACAGAGGGCTTTAAGCACTGTGACGGAGATCAGATAGATGAGCTTAAAGGCCTTATTGATGAAGAGGTTTGTGCAATAATAATTGAATGCGTGCAAGGTGAAGGAGGGGTGGTACCTTTCTCTACTGAGTTCATTATAGGGGTGAGAGAGCTTTGCAACGAAAATAAAATATTAATGATAGTCGATGAAGTACAAACTGGAATAGGGCGAACTGGTAAATATTTTGCATATCAGAAAGCCAATGTATTGCCAGATGTTGCAACTATTGCAAAAGGCTTAGGCGGTGGATTACCTATAGGGGTATGCCTCGTTAATGAAGAGTACCAAGACGTACTAGAGCTAGGCGACCACGGATCCACTTTCGGAGCAAATCCAGTAGCCTGTGCAGGTGCTCTGGCAGTACTTGAAGAAATAAGCAAAAAAGAGTTTATGGAAGATGTTGAGAAGAAAGGAAAGTACATTATAGATAAACTTAATTGCTTAGAAACAATAGAGCTTGTTAGAGGAGAAGGGTTGATGATAGGAGTTAAACCTAGAGAAAAAAGCCCGAAAGAAGTCATGTTAGCTTGTGCAGATAATGGATTACTAGTACTAACAGCAAAAGATGTGGTAAGGCTATTGCCACCATTAAATATTACATACGAAGAAATAGACAAGGGAATAGAGATACTGATAAGCCAATTATAAACCAGGGCAGCGCCAATGGAAGGAAAAGGCTGTAGGTTCCTTGAGAAGCAGCCCACCATAAATTAAAAAAAGAAAAGAGGATAGAAATGAAACATCTACTAAAAATGCTAGATTGGGATAAAGAAGAAATAATTGAAGTGTTAGGATTAGCAGACCAGTTAAAATATGAGCAAAAGCATGGAATTCCACATACAAAGAATCTAAATGGAAAAAACTTGGGCATGATTTTCGCAAAATCATCAACAAGAACAAGGGTAAGTTTTGAAGTTGGTATGCGTCAGCTAGGTGGTCACGCCTTATTCCTATCATCTAAAGATTTGCAAATAGGAAGAGGCGAGCCTGCAGAAGATACAGCAAGAGTACTATCTAGATATCTTGATGGGATTATGATTAGAACCTTTGAGCAAGCAGAAGTAGAAACCATGGCAGAGCATGGAAGCATTCCAGTAATTAATGGGTTAACAGATTTTTCTCACCCATGCCAAATCTTTGCGGACCTTATGACTATTCGTGAGTATAAGGGTACATTCGAGGGTGTAAAGATGTGCTTCATTGGAGATGGTAACAATGTGATGAACTCACTAATAGTAGGATGCCTAAAAGTTGGAATGGATGTAGCAATAGCCTGCCCTGAAGGGTACAGACCACCACAAATCATATTGGATTTTGCAGCGGAATACCCAGATCATTTCTCAATGACAGATAAACCAGAGATAGCGGCTAAAGATAGCGATGTTGTTATTACAGATGTATGGACATCAATGGGGCAAGAAGAGGAAACAGTTAATAGGGTAAAAGCTTTCGCAGGCTACTGTATAACTGAAGACTTAATGGCACATGCAAAAGAGGATGCGATTGTAATGCACTGCCTCCCAGCACATAGAGAGGAAGAAATCTCAACAGTTACATTCGAAAAACATGCTAATGTAATCTTCGATGAAGCGGAAAATAGGCTACATGCACAGAAAGCTATTTTAGTTCACTGTATGGCATAAACTTACAAAGAGATTCTTATACCAAGCGGAAGAGCCTATTAGCACTAGAAGGGAGTAAGGAAATGATTAGAACAATGGAAATAAGTGATTATACAGAAGTTCATGAGTTGTGGACAAACATAGCAGGGTTTGCTATGCGTAGTATAGATGATTCTCAAGAGGGGGTTTCAAGATTTATAAAAAGAAATCCAACTACAAGTGTAGTAGCTATTTCTGGAGGAAAAATTGTAGGC
>CAYJFM010000087.1:0-2651 GCA_964369805.1 uncultured Oscillospiraceae bacterium | reverse complement strand
CCATTCACTTTTTTCATTAACTCATTATATCTAATGCCTTCTCCTGATGAAAGCAACAGCAGCAAATCTAGAAGTAAACAGTAAAGTTGCTCTACTTGCTGTTAAAGGGATGGAATCTTATTTAGTCAATGGTTCAGTCCAAAAGCGTCACACAGAGGGTCAGCTTTTTGACACAATTGCTGAAAATTTTGCAAAAATGGATCTCCAAATCAAAGCTGTTTGGACTTTTACAGTTGATAAAATTTATGATGAGAGTGCAAATCCAGAAACAGCTGGGAAACAACTATTCTAATAGTTTCTAAGCAAAGGTATACCCAATTAAAAAAAGTACCAAGATGATTTACTATCTTGGTACTTTAAATTTATCAGTTTTCCTAAGAGCCTATTAAACAGCTTCCATATATCGTTTTGAAAAAGATTTATTTGTTCTGTAGTCCTTTTATTATTTATCTTTCTTAAAATTTCTTCTACCAATCATTATGATAGTTCCTAGCAAAGCAGTTACCATAACCGCTATCAATGCTATCAATGCAAAGTCATCTCCCGTTGTAGGTCTACCTATTATTTCTTTGCTAGGTGTTTTATGTTCTATTATTTCAGCTGATAATATCGGATTCCCGTTATTATCTAAGGTGTGACTTTGTGTAGAAACCCCTAATTGTGCAGAGCTTTCTATAATTGAATTGTATTCAGTTGCAGTAGCAAAATATGTAAAAGAGGTACTTTCTCCTGGCAGTAAAGTAGGTATTTCATATATTAGCTGGTTTGCACTTTCATCATATATAGCTTTATCAGAGGATGAAAATTCTGTATTTTCAGGAATTTTTTGCCTCACAACTAAGTTGTCTGCTTGTAGCACTCCTGTATTTGTTACCGTTATATTATACTCTATGTTTTCTCCAACCTGAACTTCAGTAGGTGTTGGTGATTGATTTTCTATGGTTAAGCGTGATGCATTTTTCAATGAATATGAGGCAGTTTCTTCACCTGTTAACTCAGATGGTTGACCTGTTCTATCAATATAGTCAACATTAGTACCTCTATTAGTAAACCCATCTATACTTCCACCTTCTTCTATTAGCGGCCAGTCTATCTTTTCTTCATCAATCTTCTGGTAGTAACTAAGTCTTACATTAGTTATTCCTACTCTGTGCATATCCCAAGAAAGAGTATTTGTCTCTTCATCATAAATTAGACCTATCTCTTCTGCTGCTTCTAAATTATTAAAGGTTAATATTTCTTCGTGTTCAATTTCATTCTCAGTATATCTGAATTGGACAGTTATAGGATGATCTTCACCTATCCTAATAGTCATTATTTCTCCTAACTGAGTTTCCATTTGGGTGGTTGAAGTAAGAATCTCTTCAAGGTTTCCTATTATACCCTTAAAATCATCTAATGTCTTTCCATTATAGGCTAAACTCTCACCAGAAGTAGTTTCTGTAGAAGCTGCTTCTTTGAAGGTAGTCATGGCTGATTCTTCTAAAGATACTCCAACAAAGAACATTAGAGCATCGTAGTCTGAAGCAATTTTATCAACTTCCTGTTTTACTGTTTCAGCTTTATTTGGAGCTACTGAAGGCCTCCCGTCAGTAACCATGATTACTATATTTTGACCTGGATAGTCTTCATTAAACATATCGATTGCTGAATCATATCCAACACCCCAGTTAGTTCCCGCATAACCTGTTAATTCATCAAAAGAAGTTCCTTCGAAACTATCATATTCTAACTCCCTACTTCCTCTAGCTATTCCAGAATATTTTGCAAACCCAATTCTATTGTCAGTATTTTCTGATATTGCGTAATTTGAAAGCTCTTCAAAAAGTATTTTTGAAACAGTCATTCTATCATAACAAAGACTGTTTTCATCTAAGTAACTAAAATATGCATCTGAGCCTATCTCTCTCCAATCTGGTGTCGTTGGCGCTCCTGGAGTATTGTACCACTGAGCAGGTGAGTAAAAACGCTCTTCCCTAACAGATGTATAAGTTTCATCTTCTAACCACCCTAGCTCTATTTTACTGAAAAACTCTTCTTCATCTATTGTTTGAGTAGTTGTGTCTGATGGATTTTTGAAAAAACGATTTTCTTCATTAATAGTTTCACTTTCTCCCTGAATTCTGTAGTGATTTCTTTCAGGAGCATCATTTCCATTATATGAAATATTTTTTATTGTAACTTGGCTGCTGCTAATTGCAAGCCCTTGCTCTACCGCTTTTTCCCCAATATGATTCCTTATGTCTGTATTTGCATTAGTCCATGAATCTATTAGCTTTGCTTCTGTAGGATTGTAATAAAATACATAGTCCTCTCCATTAATTCCAATCCTTATTCTATAATAGTGATTTGGGTTCATGCAAGGAGAAGTATATTTTGATGAGTTTTTTAAATTGGCAGACATATTCATAGAGCCAGACTGGTCCATTAAGAACACTACATTTGCAGGGGCTGGTGTTGTATGGCCTGCAAAATCCACATCTACCTTAACAGTATTTTCAACAGCATCATTTGGATTCTTTTCACTGTCTACATATATCTGAGTTGTTGTTGCCCCTGTTTCTCCTCCATCTAAAATTTCATCTAAATCTTTCATGCTATCATCAAAGTCTTTAAATTCACTTAAATTTTGAAGTTCTAGGCTTACATTT
>CAYJFM010000086.1:0-2666 GCA_964369805.1 uncultured Oscillospiraceae bacterium | reverse complement strand
ATGGAAATCCAGCAGGAACTATAAATAATGTTATATATGGTGCTCTTAGCTTACAACTTACTGAACCAATGACTTTCCAATATGGTGTTTCAAAAAGCGTACTGACAAGTGGTCAAGTATATGCAAGCACAACTGATGTTCTAATTGGGGATACATATAGCTATAAACTTAAATATGCAAATTCAGACTCTTCTGTAGTTTCTGACTTAGTACTTTATGATGTTTTAGAAAATGCCGCAGGAAGTAACGAAAGCTGGAAGGGTACATTTAATAGTATTACGACTGAAGTAATTGATGAATCTACAGATGTTAAAGTTGAGCCAATTGTATATTATTCTACAAAAACAGATTTTGAGGACACAACGGAAAATTACACAGGGCCTAAAATTGATGACACATCAGTTTGGTCTACAACTCCACCGGCAGACAAATCTGCTATTACTGCGATTGCAGTTGACTTAAGAGAAGATACTGAAGGTAATCCATATACCTTTAATAAAGAGGCTTCTGTAATAGCCACTGTTGTTATGGACACTCCAAGGGATTATGCGGCGGTAGAAGGTAAGCTTGCTTATAATAATGTTTATGCAGAGTTATCATCAACGGGTGGTGCTGCACTTGCACTTCATAAAGCAGAGACCACGACAGTGTCTATAAGAGATGCTGGTGCAAGTATTAAAAAGGATGCCCTTGACAATACTGGAGTAAGCATAGGGCAAGGCAGTGAGGAAACTCCTGTTATAGTTAAACCAGGGGATGAAGTCGTGTATTCGTTAACTGTGGAAAATACTGACCCATATATTCCTATTACAAACGCAATTGTTAGCGATCTAATACCTCAGGGGCTTACAGTTGATACTGCTAATTTAAGTTATAGTACAGGTACATATGAAGAAAGAGAGCTAATTAGCGATCCAAGCAGTGCTGTTAGCTATTCCGAAACTAATGGTTTATATAATTTCACTATTGACAAAATTAATACAGGACAGACTGTCACCATATATATTCCAATAACCGTAGAAGAAAGTGATATAATTAATACATTTATAAATAAAGCAAACTTATACATAGATAGCTTTGGAGAAACTAAAAATTATGAAAGTAACACGGTGTACCATGAATTAGAAGGCACTGTTTACACAGTTCACCATGAACTAGAGCAAACAGACGGAACCTATCTACGAGTTGATGCAGATAGCCAAACTCTATTAGGTATAGAAGGGTCAAATGTGACTCCACCAACAAATACTTATGAAGGCTTCACTTCACCGACAGTACAAACTAAAGTAGTTGCAGCAGATGGAAGCATGGTAATTATTTATCAGTATGATAGAATTGACTACGTTGTAGACTATGAAGCACATGGTGGTAGTCCAACGCCTGAGGACGAAACTGTATCATATGAAGAAAAAGCAACAGAACCAACAATTCTTCCAGAAAAAGACGGATATATATTTGAAGGCTGGTATATTGACGATGGTACTTTTGAAAACAAATATGATTTCAATACACTAGTAACAGGTAATATTACACTGTATGCAAAATGGACACCTATTCCTGTGACAGACCTTGGTATTGGCACAGATACTGGTGCAGACCCTGATAGTATTCCAGTACAAACAGGTGATAATAGTAACCTTATGTTATTCTTTGCAGTAATGTTAGTTTCATTAAGTGGGATTGGAGTTATTACCTACAAAAGAAAAAGGCAAAAGTAAAAAGATAAAGTTAAATAGTAGTAAGTCTTAAAAGCTTGCTACTATTTTTATTGCATTTGTAAGCTGTGAGAGTAGATTTGCCAATCAGAAAATGGGCCTAGACATTACACCTGTACCATAGGGAAGTAGAAATTAAATTTACAGAAACAAAATAGATGTTGACAGTAGATTGAAAATACGATAACGTTGTTACTAAAGGTAATCTTGATATCAGATTATATGTTAAGCGAGGTGTGTGTTGAGTTATTCGTCAGAACTTACAAAAAAAAGAATACTAGATTGTGCAAAAGAAGAATTCTTGAAAAAAGGCTTTGCGGATGCAAATTTACGAGAAATTGCGACTAATGCAAAGGTTACAACAGGAGCTATCTACAATCATTTTAATGGTAAAGATGGCCTCTTTGAGGCCATTACAGGGAAGTTTGCAGAAGCATTACTAGATCTTTATATTCAGGTTCATGATGAAGTGGCTGCGGAGTATGACTTTGAAAGTGCTGAAACGACGGAGAGTATGGGAGGGGGTACTTATAAGATTTTAGAATTCCTTTACTCTGACTTTGAGTTAGCCAAATTGCTCTTTTGCTGTGCAGCGGGAACAAAATATGAAAAATACGTGGATAAGCTAATTGAAGTAGAAGAAAGTGTTTCTCTTGGGGTGATGGAATGTGACGGGTTCAAACTGACTAAAATCAATAAGTTTTTTGCCCATGTGATTGCCACATCAGGAATAAACAATATGCTAGAAGCGATACACCATGACTTAACTAAGGAAGAAGCAGTTGAGTATATAGGGAAAGTTCAAAAATTTTATTATGCAGGAACTAAAGAAATATTAGGAGCCTAAACCAAAAAACTTTATTAAGTATGGTAGGTCCATATTTTTTGAAAAATAAGTTAGTTTAATATAACTAACACAATGACCGAAAAAGTAACAGAGGAGGTTACAAA
>CAYJFM010000085.1:0-2943 GCA_964369805.1 uncultured Oscillospiraceae bacterium | reverse complement strand
AAGTATGAAATTTCGAAGAATATATTATCAGGCTCCCATTTAAAGATATCCTTAGGCATTTTATCACCTCAATTTAGCTAAATTAATCCCATAAATTCAAGAGGGACTTCATCAAAAAATATTCTACACCCCACTGAATGTATATACTCATGTACATCTCTATAAGAACTCTGTAAAAACCAATCATTGCATATATAACAATATTCCACATTTATTCCTTTTGGATAAAAAAGCTTTTGATATTGTTTCTTTTTGAAATCACAAGTTTGTAGCTTTTCATCCACTGAGCCTGAAGAATGTTGAAATTTCTTTTCGAGTATGTAGACAGTGTTATTATTTAAGTTTATAAAAGCTTCATCTGGCAATAATTTTTTTGATAAAACTCCTATGTCAATTCCCAATGGAATAAGAATATTTCTAATAAAATTATATTTTGCTCCAACGATGCCTATTCTTTGACCATTTCGAAGTATATTTGATCCCATTACTATGAACCCAGCGTTTTGAAGTGCTACTTCTAAACTAGTTTCTTGCTCGAATTGTAGCCCATGAAAATTGGTTCTTGCTCCACCACCATATATGTTAACAGCCATTCTATTCTCCTAAACTCTCTAATCGTTTTTTACATATCTCTAAATACTCTTGCTCTATATCAATACCTATAAACTTTCTACCAAGTCTTTTAGCTACTGCACCAGTAGTTCCAGAACCACAAAACGGATCCAAAATCACATCATTTTCTTTTGTGGAAGCAAGTATAATTCTCTCAAGCAGGTATTCTGGTTTTTGTGTAGGGTGCTTTCCAAACTTCTTTTCTGACGGCTTTGTTAGGCTGCCTGTCCACACATCTTTCATCTGCTTATTATCATTTAGCTCTTTCATTAAATCATAGTTGAAATAATGCTTTGCTTTTTTATCATCTTTTCTTGCCCATAAAACAGTTTCAGTTGAATGAGTAAAGCATTTACAAGCTAAATTCGGTGGGGGATTAGTCTTTTGCCAAGTGATGTTATTAAGTATTTTAAAGCCTTCTTGTTCAAGTGCCATGCCAACAGAATAAATATTATGATATGTTCCAGAAATCCAAATTGTTCCGTTTGGAGATAAAACCTCTTTGCACAACTTAATCCATTTTCTATTAAATTTATGCTTTGACTCAGTGCTACTTCCCTCATCCCATTTACCTTTATTCACCGATACCATTTTACCACCAGAACAAGTTATTCCATCGTTACTAAGAAAATAAGGAGGATCTGCAAATATCATATCTACTGAATTAGGTTTTAGCTTTTTGAGTAGTTTTAAACTATCATCATGGAGTAAAATTACTGTATTTGTGCTATATATTAATTTTTTTGTTTTTACTATATCACTCAATTTCATCTATACTTAACACCTCTGAAAATTTATAAATCTACATCAAGATTTACTATTTTATTATCTGCATCATAATACCATCTCACTTGTTTAGCTGTTATAACGCCGTCATCAGAGACAAGGCTGAATTTTTTGAACAACTCTGTAACTCCACCAAAATAATTTCTTCCTCTAATTATTTTTAAATTGCAATCATAGGTAGAATTAACTTTTACATCAACACTTGACATATCATCATCGAATTGCTTTATAATAGCAGATGGAATGGATATTATCCTTGCTCTTATGTCGTTAAATGTTAACGTTTTTTCTATATAATCTCTTTTTTGTTCTTCAATTTCAATTTTTGTTTCAATAGGTTTAAATTGTTTTTCTTCTTTTTTTAAAAATTTATCCATTTGCTTTGTACTAAATACAGGTTTAAATATAAAGCCTATTTCGTTATCTATGCAACTTGTAACCAATGATTTACCGTTAATCAAAACTACTGGCTTCGATGGATCATTTGATGCATCAGATGTTGCATCATTGGTAAAATCAGCAGTAGTAATAAGCATACCTTTATATCCAAATGGTATTGTACCTTTTAACTCTCTAACTTTGTTTACCGAAATTTTACTCTTTGGAGCATTTCTTTTAGCTTGAATATAATAGTTTGTAATATCTATTTCACTAAAATCTCCAACACCTTTACGAATTGCTTTAAGATCGATGCCACCATCTCTTGAACGTTGAGTTACTTCAACTTCATCTAATCCCATTTTCAACAGGTATTCTTTAAGGAACTCTTCAAAGGCATATCCAGTTTCAAAATATTCGTAGAACTTTTGTTGTAGTTCTACAACTTCACCTTCTTCTAATAAACTACTTATTTGCATACTACAACCCTTTCATCAAAATTTCCTCAAGTAATCCTTGTTTAATCATATCAATATTCATAACGTAATCTGTGTGCTCAAAAGTTTCTCTAAGTGAGCGTTTTGCTGTCAGCCAACCTTCGCCATCTGTAACCCAAATAAATCCTGTTTTTTCATTCCTAGCTAGTGTATAAAGGCTACTGAATTCACCTGCAACAGATTTTAACTTTGAGCCTCCACCACCGTAGTAGTTAACTTCTGTAAGGTATAACATATCGCCTGTATCAATCGCAAAATCAAATCTTCTATCTGCTTTATCAGTTGCTACATCTTTGCCAAAGGTTTCCTTGATTTTACTTGCAGTAGCTTGCGAAATATATTTATAACCATATTTATCACAAATAGCCTTAATATAAACTTCTGTTAGATTTTCCATAGCATCACCACTACGATTTTTACGAGCATTTGTATCAAGACCAACTTCAACGCCAATAGCATAATCTACAAGATTTTTAATATTCTTGTCAGTCAAAACTTTTAACAAACCACATTCTTTAGCAAAATATACTATCTTGTTAATTTCTTCGTCTGTATACTCTTTTCGTTTAGAGAATGAATACTCTATATCACCACCAATGTCAGCTATTTTAATGCTTGTACCACGAACTGCAATCAAAAACGGAATAACTGGCACTACCTCTGGATAATC
>CAYJFM010000084.1:0-3376 GCA_964369805.1 uncultured Oscillospiraceae bacterium | reverse complement strand
AAGCTATACTTCAAGCAGAGGGTAAGAAAATGTCAGAGATTCTTAATGCAGAGGGGGATAAAGCAGCTATAATCCTTAGAGCAACTGCCGATAAAGAAGCGCAAATAGCAATAGCCACAGGAGAAGCTGAAGCTTTAAGATTAGTATATGAGGCACAGGCAAAAGGAATTAGATATATTAACGAAGCAGCTCCATCTCAGTCATATATATCCCTAGAAGGGTTTAAAGCCTTAGAAAAACTAGGAGAAAGTAGCTCGACTAAGATTGTAATTCCTACTGAATTACAGGGGTTAGCTGGACTAGCAACAGTGCTGCCTGAAATAGCAAAGAATGATGATAAATAACAAGAGTTAAGAGTAAAAGAATTAAGGCGAATTTACTATTATAGAAAGCACAACGGTAAAAGCTATTGCAGTAAAAGCTGGCTTGGAAGATAGCTCAGTTGTACCAACGCCAGAATCGGTTCCAATGGATGCTCCACAAACAGGTGATAATACCAATGTAACACTTTTACTAGGTCTTATGATGGTATCTTTAGCTGGAGTAGGTGTATCTATTTATAGAAGAAAAAGGGTAAAATAAAATGTAATAGTATGAATTAAGTTTATGCAAATTAGATAATTTTATTAGAATAATTTTAGGTTCAGGAAGAGAAAAGAAATTTTTTCCCCTGAACCTTTCGTTTTTGTAATAATTTAGTTATGTTATTGTAATGTTACTAGAATTATATATAATACTCTTGTATGATTGTATTGGATATGCGTCTATAATAAGTACTTGAAAGATAGCATATGTGCAAACTTACATAAGGAAAATAGTGAAGAGTAAAAGATGTAAGAAGGAGTCATGAAAAAATGAAATTAAAGTATAAAATATTATTGGGAGGCCTTGCCCTTAGCATAATAGTGGGTGCACTACCTATGATAAGCACAGCAGCCTATGCATCAACTAATATAGATATCAACGAATCAAACTTTCCAGATCCTGAGTTTAGAGCTTATGTCGAAAGGGAATTTGATACTGCTGCTGATGGAGTACTTAGTAGTGATGAAATAACGAAAGCTAACCACATGTCTTTATTAGGAGAAACGAAGATTACAGACTTAACAGGCATAGAACACTTAACAGCTCTTAAATATTTAAATGCTATTAATACAGGAATAACGAAGATAGATGTAAGCAATAATCTAGCCTTACAGGATCTAAGACTTAGTTACTCAGGAATAACTTCATTAGATGTAAGTGAAAATTCAATGCTTAAAAACCTTAATACATCAAATACAGGAATAACCTCATTAGATGTAAGCAACAACCATGCACTTGAAGAGCTCTACACTTCAAATACAGGAATAACTTCATTAGATGTAAGTAAAAATCCAGCGCTTAAAGCACTCTCAACTTCAAATACAGGAATAACAAAACTAGACTTAAGAAATAATACAGCGCTTGAAACTCTTACAACTTTAAACACAAAATTAACTGAAATAGACGTAACGAAAAACCCAGCACTTAAGCTTTTATTTATTAGTTATACAGGAATAACCTCATTAGACGTAAGTAATAACCCAGAACTTGAAGAGTTAATTGTTTCAAATACAAGTATAACAGAGTTAGATGTAAGTGAAAATCCAGCACTTGCAAGACTTTCTGCTTCAAGAATTGGAATAACCTCATTAGATGTAAGCAAAAACCCAGCATTATTATATCTTAATGTAAATGAATGTTACTTGCCTGATAAAGCTGCGGTTATAGGTATGGAAGAATCAAAATGGGATGAAACTGATTTTATTTTTGGAAGGCAACAAGAAATCTATAATGTTCTTGAAGGCAATAATCAAAAAATTGTAGTAGGGACAGAAAAAGAAATTATTTTTAAGGTTGATGGACCGTACAATGAGTTTTTTTACTTAACTTTAGATGGTGAAATGATTCAAATTGAGAACTATAAGATAGAAGAAGGTTCAATCATTATCACGCTAAATGGTGATTTTGTAAAGACTTTAGCAGTGGGCAATTATGAACTTGTAGCAGGATTTGCACTGGGAAGTGCAAATATGAGTTTTGAAGTTATACAATCACCAACACCAGAGTCGACACCAACACCAGAATCGGTTCCAACTCAAGTTCCAGATACAGGAGATAATACAAATGTAACACTTTTACTAGGCCTAATGATGGTATCTTTAGCTGGAGTAGGTGTAGCTATTTATAGAAGAAAAAGGGTAAAATAAAAGTTAGTATGAAACTATAACATGTGTAACACAAATTAACAAATAATATAAACTATATTCCTTAAGGCTTTGAGACTTGGAATAGAGTTTTCTTTTGCTTTCATAGATAAGGATTAGTAGTACTTTGCAAATATAAGGTATATATTTACAATAATAGAAATATTTTTATTGAATGAAAATAATGAAAAGAAATAACTTCAATTCTTACATTTACATAAGAAAACATTTAACGGACGTGTTAGCTTTGATATGTCAGTTTTGAACCTTTCGTTTTTGTAATATTTTAGTTATGCTATTGTAATAAAATTTAATTATAATATAATACGAAAATAATAAAGAGTAAAAGTATAAGGAGGATTTATGAAAAAGAAAATCACAAAACTATTATCAATAGCCCTTTCTTTCACCATATTGTTTAGCGTAGTACCGCAAAATGTCTTTGCGGCAGGAGATGAGAGCTATGTAGCATTTGGGGACAGTATTCCAGCAGGTTACGGGCTTAATGCGGGTGAGGAAAATTTTGTTACGTTGCTAGGTGGGCAAACTGGAGTTGAAGCTACAAATCACGGAATATCAGGACAAACTGCAGCCCAGCTAGAAACAAAAATGGTCACTAATGGGGAATACGATGCCGATATTATAGATGCTGACTATATTACAATTACCATAGGAGGTAATGACTTAATGGCAGTGTTTTACACCCTAGTTAAGGAGCATTATAACTCAACCCCTGTAGGTCAAGCTGATTCAATAGAGGCAAGTCAAGTTGCAGGAATATTGGCAGGCCCAGACGGTGATATGAAGGCTGCGGTGTTGAACTCTGCAGTGGCGGTTATTTTAAATGGATATACTGCAGAGACTCAAGCTGGATTTCAAGCCAAATCTGCTGAAGTGAAAAATGACATTCAAGCTATGGTTGACTATATCCGAGATAAAAACCCAAACGTAAAAATATATGTGACAAATCAATATAACCCATATAAAGGTATTTTACTGGTTGGTGATTTCTTCGAAAGCGGATTAAGTGATTTTAATAGTATCGTAAGTAGCTTGGCGGGCTGTAAAGTAATAGATATTCATGATGATTTTGATACTGCAAATACTATGCCTGGTACAGTTACAAATGCCACAGACACAACAAACCT
>CAYJFM010000083.1:0-3392 GCA_964369805.1 uncultured Oscillospiraceae bacterium | reverse complement strand
GGAGCAGATCCACCCCAGATTGAAGAACAACCTGTTGCGTTTGCAATCATCATTCTATCGCCAAATAGTTGAGTAATAACTTTTATATATGGTGTTTCACCACAACCAGTACAAGCTCCTGAGAACTCGAAGTATGGTTTAGCGAACTGGCTACCTTTAACAGATTCTTTGTTCATTAGGTTATCTCTAATTGGAATTTCCATTGAGTATTCCCAGTTTTCAATCTCTGCTGTTTGAGTACCAAGTGGTTTCATTACTAAAGATTTTTCTTTTGATGGGCAGATGTCAGGACAGTTTCCACAACCCATACAGTCAAGTGCACTTACTTGCATTCTGTAGTTTAGCTCTTCAAATCCTTTTCCTCTAGCCTTTGATGCTTCATATCCAGCTGGTGCATTAGCTAATTCTTCATCAGTTAGTAGAATTGGTCTAATTGCTGAGTGTGGGCATACAAACGCACATTGGTTACATTGGATACAAGTATCTTTATTCCATTCAGGAACATTAACAGCTACACCTCTTTTTTCGTAAGCTGATGTTCCCATTGGGAATGTACCATCACAGTCTTTTTCGAATGTACTTACAGGTAGGTTGTCACCTTCTTGTCTGTTCATTGGAATAAGAACCTTTTCGATAAACTCTGGAAGTTTTTTAGCATTTCCTTCAGCATCCTTTGCATCTTTCCATTCTGCTGGAATTGTAACTTCTCTAAACTCTGTAACACCTTTGTCTACGGCTGCTTGGTTCATTGATACAATCTTTTCACCTTTTTTACCATAAGCTTTTACAATTGAATCTTTTAGTAGTGCAGTAGCTTGATCTATTGGAAGTACTTCTGACAGCTTAAAGAAGGCTGATTGCATTACCATGTTAATTCTATTTCCTAGTCCTAGGTCAGCAGCAATTTTAGTTGCGTTAATTGCATAGAATTTAATGTCGTTTTCTGCCATATATCTCTTCATTGATGCTGGTAAGTTAGCTTCGATGTCTGCATCATTTTCCCAAATACAGTTAAGTACAAATGTACCACCTTTTTTCAGACCTTTTAGTAGATCATATTGGTTAACATATGCTTGGTTATGACAGGCAACAAAGTCAGCTTCTGTGATTAAGTATGTAGACTTGATTTTTTCTTTACCAAATCTTAAGTGAGAAATAGTAATTCCTCCTGATTTTTTAGAGTCATACGAGAAGTATCCTTGAGCATACATATCAGTTTCATCACCGATGATTTTGATTGCTTGCTTGTTAGCTCCTACTGTACCATCTGAACCTAATCCCCAGAATTTACATCTTACTGTGCTTTCTGGCTCAGTTGTGATTGCAAGTGTATCAAGTGAAGATCCGTTTACATCATCATTAATACCGATTGTAAATCTATCTTTAGGCGCATCTTTTTTCATATTTTCATATACTGCAGCAATTTGTCCTGGAGTAGTATCGTTTGAACCTAGTCCATATCTTCCTGCAAATACTTCTGGTGCATTTTCTTCGCCGTAGTACATTTCTTTTACGTCTAAGAATAGTGGGTCTCCTGAAGCTCCTGGCTCTTTTGTTCTATCTAAAACAGTAATTTTCTTAACTGATGCTGGAATAACAGCTTTTAGATGTTCTGGTGACCACGGTCTATATAGTCTTACTTTAATTAAACCAATTTTTTCTCCTTGGCTATTTAAAGTATTTATTGTTTCTTCAATAGTTTCACAAACTGATCCCATTGCAACTACAATGTTCTCTGCATCAGGTGCTCCTACATAATCAAATAATTTGTAGTTTCTTCCTGTTATTGCTCCTAGCTTGTTCATGTATTCTTCTACAATCGCTGGAAGTTGATCATAGTATTTTTGTGATGCTTCTCTAGCTTGGAAGAAGATATCTGGGTTTTGAGCTGTTCCTCTTACTACAGGGTGCTCTGGGTTAAGCGCTCTATCTCTAAATTCTTGGATTTTATCCATGTTTACTAGTTTTGCAAAATCGTCATATTCAATAACTTCGATTTTTTGTACTTCGTGAGAAGTTCTGAATCCGTCAAAGAAGTGCATGAATGGAACTCTGCTTTCAATTGCTGAAAGGTGAGCAAGACCTGCCATATCCATAGTTTCTTGAACTGAACTAGCACAAATCATTGCAAAGCCTGTTTGTCTTGTAGACATTACATCTGAGTGGTCTCCAAAGATTGAAAGAGCATGTGTTGCAAGTGTTCTTGCTGTTACATGGAATACTCCTGGAAGAAGCTCTCCTGCAATTTTATACATGTTAGGAATCATTAGTAAAAGACCTTGAGATGCTGTAAATGTTGTTGTTAAAGCTCCAGCAGCAAGTGATCCATGTACTGCACCAGCTGCACCAGCCTCTGACTGCATTTCTACTACTTTAACCTCTTGCCCAAAGATATTTTTTGCTCCATGAGCTGCCATGTCGTCAACAACTTCTGCCATTGTTGATGATGGTGTAATCGGATAGATTGCCGCTACATCTGTAAAAGCGTACGATACATAAGCTGCTGCCGTGTTACCGTCCATAGTTTTCATTTTGTTCACTGTTTTTTTACCTCCATTAACATAATTATAGTATTGGTAATTCATAGATAAAGCATATCTAGATTCCATTTCACTACAATCAATAACTTTATATACACAATGCATAATCTCAGAAAATGCACAGCATATTATTTTTTCTAGACCAAACCAACTAAACATCTGTCATTTAGTCTATCAAATAATTATAATGTAGTTGGCATAGTTTTTCAATAATTTTTTGTGTATTTTTCTAAAGTATACAATATTTTGTATGTTGTAATAAACAAATTTTCATTTTCTGTTACCATTACCAAAAAATGCGAATTGTGTATTAAATATATTGAATTTAGTTGATTTTTTGAACTACTTTCGAACTACCTTTTTATAAAATAGTAGTTCAATAACAGTTCAATGATTTATACTAATATTTTATAAATTCAGTCTATTTTAATTGCATATTTATACAAAAATCCCCAAAGCAATTTGCCTTAGGGACTTGTTTTCATTTATAGTTTAAATTAATCTGAACTCAAATTTATTTTGTGTAGTTGTCAAAATATCCTTGGATATATATGATCGGTGTTCCTTTGTCTCCACTACCTGATGTAAGGTCACATAGAGAACCAATTAAGTCTGTTAATCTTCTTGGAGTTGTTCCTTGAGCAACCATGTTACCCATTAAGTCAGCGTCCTTTTCTGTAATATACTTTGAAATTGCCGCTTTTAGTTCATCTCCTGATAAATCTGCAAAGTTATTGTCAGCTAAGTATTTGATTTTTACTTCATTTGGAAGACCATCTAAGCCTTTTGTGTATCCTGGAGATACTACTGGGTCAGCAAGTTCCCAAATCTTTCCTACTGGATCTTTAAAAG
>CAYJFM010000082.1:0-3417 GCA_964369805.1 uncultured Oscillospiraceae bacterium | reverse complement strand
ATAAAGCCTATATCTCTATGCAAAGAATTTTGCGTAGTATCCTTGGATAAATATTACAAAGAATAATACTGGTAATACATACATTACATATTTTCTAATCCAGTTTGGATAGTCTATTCCTTCTCCCTTATTTGCTTCAAGTCTAAAGTTATCCCATCCCCATCCATATCTAGATGTGCAGAAGAATACATAAACTATTGAACCAAGAGGTAGCAGATTTCCACTAACAATAAAGTCTAGCAAGTCTAATACAACTGTTCCTTCACCAAGTGGTGCAAAACCTGACCATACATTAAAGCCAAGTACTGTAGGAGTAGCAAGTATTATCATTAGTATAGTATTAATAACACATGCCTTAACCCTGCTAATTCCAAATCTATCCATACATATACTTATAATATTTTCAAAGACTGCAACTACAGTTGATAGTGATGCAAATACCATAAATAAGAAGAATAGTGATCCCCAGATTTGTGATCCTGGCATTTCATTAAATATATTTGGAAGAGTTACAAAAACAAGTCCTGACCCTTCTCCCGGATTTACACCAAAAGCAAAACATGCTGGAAAAATTATTAAGCCCGCTGTTATCGCTACTGCTGTATCTAACAATGTAATATTAACAGCCTCTCCTGTTAATTTCCTTTCATCAGATAAGTAAGATCCAAATACAGTCATGCTACCAATACCAATACTTAATGTGAAGAATGCTTGCCCTAAAGCTGCATAAGTTACATTCCAAATTCCTTGCTCAGCCATTCTCTCAAAGTCAGGTACTAGATAGAATTTAAGCCCTTCAGCTGCCCCTTCTAGAGTTAAAGATCTAATTGCTAAGAATAGAATTAATACAAGTAGCCCCATCATCATGACTTTAGTTACTTTTTCTACACCATTTCTAAGTCCTCTTGAGCAAATAAAGAATCCAATTACTATAACTATTACTGTCCAGATTTGTAACGTTACTGGGTTTGAAACTAAATTCCCAAAATAACTTTCTATATATTCTGGGTTAGACCCTACAAAATCACCTTTTACCATACCAAATAAGTATGCCATAAACCATCCTGCAACAACTACATAAAACATCATTAGAAGGTAGTTTCCTGCAGCTCCTATATATCCGTATATGTGCCATTTTTGTCCTGGTTTTTCTAAAGCTTTAAATGAAGCTATAATACTTTTTTTACTCGCCCTACCAACAGAAAATTCCATTACTAAAATTGGTAAACCTATAGCAAGCAAAAATATTATATATAATAATACAAATGCTCCCCCTCCATTTTGCCCTGTAATATAAGGAAATCTCCAAACATTACCAATACCTATTGCACATCCCGCTGAAAGTAAAATAAATCCTAATCTACTTCCAAGCATTTCTCTCCCTTTATTCATTAACTTCTAATCCTTTCTTTTATAAAATTCTTTTATTTATTAAATTTATTAATTTTATTATTACCTATTTTATAATTGATCCATTTTCAATTTTATAAATATTCTTATCTTTAACAAGTTTATTAATTTCCTCTGATATATGAGTTGTAGTTATAAATAACTGAACATCTTTTAAATATTTTATAATAAATTTCTGCCTTTCTTCATCAAGTTCAGACATAACATCATCAAGTAATAAAATAGGACTTTCTTCTTTTTCTTCTTTTATCAGTTGAATCTCAGCTAGTTTCAGCGACAAAGCTGCTGTCCTTTGCTGCCCCTGTGATCCAAACTTTCTTGTATTTACATTGTTTATAAAAATTTCAATGTCATCTCTATGGGGGCCTCTAGTTGTAGTTCTAGCATTTATATCATTATCTATATTTTCATTTAAAATGCTTAGAAAATCTGCATCCTTATCAATATTTCCTTTATACTTTATTTCTAAAACTTCTTCTGCTTTTATATTTTTATGTATATCTTTACTAATATTATTTAATTTTTTAACAAATTCTATTCTTTTATTTATAATCTCTTTTCCGTGTAAAGCAAGGCTTTCATTCCAAACTTCTAAAATTTCTTTATTAATACTATTTTCTTTAAGATATTTATTTCTTTGAAGTAATATTTTTTTATATTTACTTAAATTGTTGAAATATGACAAACTAAGTTGGCAAAGTTCCCTATCTATAAATGATCTTCTTTTTTCTGGATCTTCCTTTATTATTTTTAAGTCTTCTGGCGAAAAAACTACTACTAAAATATTACCAATAAGCTGGGACATCTTTTCTATTTTTACCCCATTTATTTTAATATTTTTTTCGCCTTTGTTACTAATATAAAAAGAAATATTCTCTTCTTCTCCATCTTTTAAGTAATCTATGTTAATTGATCCTATTTTAGAATTGAAGTTAACAATTTCCTTTTCTTTACTAGTTCTAAAAGACTTTGAAAATGCAGAAACATAAATAGATTCAATTAAATTAGTCTTACCTTGACCATTTTTGCCTATTATAATATTTATGTCACTGTCAAATGTGACTTCTTCATTTTCATAATTTCTAATATTTTCTAGCTTTGCTTTTTTAATAATCATTTTATGATGATATTCTTACTGGAAGTACTAAAAATTCGAATTCTTCACCTTCCATTGGCTTTACTAAACAAGGAGATATTGCAGAATTAAATTCCATAATAATATTTTCATCATCTACTTTTTTTAATATTTCTAATATATATTTAGAGTTGAATCCTATTTCTAAGTTTTCACCTTCTTTTTCTACTATAATTTCTTCTTTTACTGCCCCTTCTTCAGAGCTAGAGGTAATACTAAGTAGGTTTTCTTTTAGTGACATTTTAATGAGATTATTTTTTCCTTCTTTAGCTAAAAGGTCTGCTCTTTCAATACTATCTGCTAAGTCACTGCATTTCAGCACAACTTTTGTAGTACTAGATTTTGGAAGTATATCTTTATATTTAATAAATTCACCTTCCATAAGTCTTGTTACAATCTTTGTATTATCTAATAAAAATACTGCTTTCTTATCTCCAATTATTACTTTAATATCTTCTATTTCTTCTATCTCTGATATTATTTTTAGAATTTCTTTTACAATTTTTCCTGATATTATAAAGTTTGTTGTATACTCATTTTTTATAAATTTTCTACCAATAGCCATTCTAAAACCATCAAGAGCTACTAAATTAATTTTATCTTCTTCTATTTCAAATAGTACACCTACAATTATTCCCTTAGATACATCTATCGAAGCTGCAAATTCAGTCTTTTTTATAATATTTTTAAGATTTTCTCTATTGAAATTAATTGTAGATAAACTCCCATCTATTTCTCCTATATTAGGAAATTCATCAACTTCCATAGTAACAATTTTGAATTCTGAAAAATTAGTCTTAATTTTAAGTATTTCATCATGTATGTGTAATTGTTTTTCTTATTCTGTTAGTTTTATATTTTTATCCATAAAT
>CAYJFM010000081.1:0-3481 GCA_964369805.1 uncultured Oscillospiraceae bacterium | reverse complement strand
GAATGATGATTGCAAACGCAACAGGTTGTTCTTCAATCTGGGGTGGATCTGCTCCTTCAATGCCATACTGTACTGACGAAAATGGAAGAGGACCTTCATGGGCTAACTCACTATTTGAAGACAATGCAGAGTACGGTTTAGGTATGGCTGTTGGTGTTAGACAAATGAGAGAAAAGCTGTTTGATTTAATGACAGAACTACTAGGAATGACTGGTAATGAAGAAGTTAAAGAAGCTTTAACAGCTTGGATGGAAAACATGGAAGACGGAAGAAGAACTAGAGAAGATAGCGATAGAGTTATTGCTGCTCTAGAAGCTGCAGAAGTTTGCTGTGAAGAGTGTAAATCTCTAGCAGATCAAATTCTAGCTAAAAAAGACTTCCTTGCTAAAAAATCTGTATGGTCTGTTGGTGGAGACGGATGGGCTTATGACATCGGTTACGGTGGACTTGACCACGTTATCGCTTCAGGCGAAGACATTAACATCCTAGTATTTGACACTGAAGTTTACTCAAACACAGGTGGACAAGCTTCTAAGGCTACTCCTACAGCTGCAATCGCTAAGTTTGCTGCTTCAGGTAAGAGAACTAAGAAGAAAGACCTAGGTATGATGGCTATGAGCTACGGATATGTATATGTAGCACAAGTAGGTATGGGAGCTGACAAGAACCAATTCATGAAAGCAATCATCGAAGCTGAAAACTACAAAGGACCTTCAATTATTATCTGCTACGCACCTTGTATCAACCACGGTATCGACATGGGTAAAACTCAAGAAAATACTGATGATGCAGTTAAATGCGGATACTGGAACCTATACAGATTCAACCCAATGCTAGAAGAAGAAGGCAAAAACCCATTCGTTCTAGATAGCAAAGAGCCTACAGGCGACTTCCAAAAATTCATACTTGATCAAGTAAGATACAAGTCATTAATTAAGGAATTCCCAGACGTAGCTGAAGAGCTATTTAAGAAAACAGAAGAAGATGCTAAGAACAAGTACAAACAGTACAAGAGACTAGCAGCTGACTTTGAATAATAAAGTTAGGGTTAATTAAATATTAAAGTCAAAACAGTCACTTTCTCAGGAAGGTGGCTGTTTTAATCCTGTCATTTAAGGACTTATTTATTTGACTTTAATAATCTCTGGTATATGCTAATCTTAGTAAATATGATATAGCAAAGGTATTCCTACAGAACAACAAAAATATAAAACTGAAGGTGAACATATGGAAGAGACAAGAACAGAATTAAAATTAATAAAACTATCAGATATAGAAACACAAGAAATAGAATAGTTGTGGTACCCATATATCCCTTACGGGAAGTTGACCATAATACAAGGGGATCCAGGAGATGGAAAAACAACAATGGTACTGAATTTATCAGCAAAGATATCAAAGGGGGAATCTATAGATGCGGGGATAAAATTAGAACACTCATTGAATATAATCTATCAAACAGCAGAAGATGGACTAGCAGATACAGTTAAGCCGAGACTAGAAAGTGCAGGTGTAGATTGTGAAAAAATAACTTAGCTCCAATGGGTCATTCAAAAGCATTTGAGCTAACAGAGGTAGGATTTAGATGGCTAGGAGATTATGAAATAACAGCAGATGAGGTATTGGGAGGAATAACCCCTAAAGCAAATAAATTGGAGCAAGTACAAATATCAGCAGAGTTATTTAAAGAACTAGTAACTTATCATTTACTAGATGTAAAGAGTGATTTTACCACAATAGAAAGAGAACTGGAGAAGAAAGTAGATGCACTAGTAAAGAGAGAATTATATACAAAAAACAAAACAGTACCGATAAAAGAGGAACGAAAAATAGCAAGAAAAGAATACCTAGATAAATGCGGAATACGTGAAGTTTGGAATCAAACAGTAGATGAAGGGTATGCATTTGGTGTGTCTAAAGAACTGATGTTACAAGTGAAGCATGAGCATGTGATTGAGCAATTAAAGAACACTATGTATCGTCATAAATATATACCAAGGTTATTTAACCAAATCATAGGACAGGCAGTGAATGTATTGGTGAAGATAGTGTACAAGGCATGGCTAGATAAAAGAGAACAAGCAATTGCAAAGGCAGAGGCAGAGGCGATGTCACCACCTAAGCAGACCGAATTAGTTTCTTCAATTGGAGCGTTGAATGAACTACAAGACACTCTGATGATAAAGAGAAAGGCGGAGTTGTCTTGTAACAGTAAGATCAATGAGCTACAAGAAGAGTTGAAGCAGAAACAGGGAATATTCCAAGGGGGAGCAAGGAAAAAACTAGAAGCTGCAATTCACATGCAAGAACAACTTCTTGTGGAAAATAAAAAAAGAAGTAAAAATGTTACTGAAAGCATCTGGCTATGAATCTGTAGAAGTTTTTCAGAAGGAGTATTTACAAGCGAAGAGAGACGTTAAGGATTATAGAGGGGAGTTAGAATTGTACCAAGAGATGAGGAATCAAAAGATAGAGATATTGTTACAAGAAGTGGGAGATGAGCCAAAGTCGTTTCTTGAAAAGGTACAGCCTTATGTTGAGATACGTAAGTGGGAGATTAGAGAAAAGAAGAGTCGAAAAAGAGTGGAAAGAGAGCGGTAGGTAAGTGTTGCCCAATCAAAAGAAGTAAGACAGTGATAAAAGAAACTTGATGTGAAGTGATGGTTTGTGATAAAATTCAATGAGGAAGATCAATCTATAGAAGAGAGGGAAAACTTCAAAATTATGCTTTAAATATAGTTGAGCAGATGTATAGAGCCAATGAAGTTTATATGAAAGGAAATGAAGATGCAATGCGAATTAGACTAGATTTTCAGCACAGAGCAATGACGGAGCTTAAATTACTATCTAGAGGGGTTGAGATGATATGTTAAGACCAAAAGCGATTGATGTAAAAGTTATGGATAATTATGAATTACTTATTACATTCAGCAATCAAGAAACAAGGATATTTGATGTAAAACCATATTTCTCATTCAAACCATTTGAAGAACTGAAAAATATGACGCTTTTTAATACTGTAAAAACTGCAAATCTAAGTATCGAATGGATATATGGGCAAGATATTTGCCCTGATGAACTTTACTATAACAGTAAGGTTATGCAATAAAAAATTAGGAGGACTTATGAAAAAGACAAAAAACAAAATTTTAAGTGGGATACTTGCCCTAACAATGGTGGTGGGTATGCTACCAATGACAAGTACCACAGCTTATGCAGCAGACAGCGACAGGGCGATGGAGCTTGGTATGAACGGAATACAAAATTGGGACAAAAGTGGTACACTAACAGTTGAGCAAACCGACAAAATTGTAATGGGAACACACGATAGTAACCCTGTCGAATGGGTACGACTAAGTGATACAGGCCTAATGTTCTCTACAAGAAGTTTAGGGCAAAGTACATTTCAAGTAAGCGGATACGGAGACTATCCAGGTAGCACACTGAATAATGCAATGACAGCTTTATATGATACTGGCTT
>CAYJFM010000080.1:0-3488 GCA_964369805.1 uncultured Oscillospiraceae bacterium | reverse complement strand
CCTTCTTTAGGAATTTCTTCCACCAAAGCTGTTGGATTTAAGTATAACCTAGATCCTTTATCAACATAATATCTCATTAACTCAGGGAATTGATATGTGTCGTAGCAGATTCCAATAGAAATAGGTCCCCACTTTGTATCAAACATAAATGGTTCTTCCCCTTTTTCACACCATACGCTTTCAGTTTCAAAAGGGTGAAGTTTTCTATACGTTCCAATTACTCCCTCAGGACCAATTGCTACAGCCGAGTTATACATTACATCAGAAAACCTTTCTGGCATACCTAAAACAACATAAATATTATTTTCTTTTGCTATTTTAGCAATTTTTTCTGTTGATGGGCCTGGAATTGTCTCAGCTTCCTTCCATTTTTCCTCGTAAGAAATATCCTCTTTAACATAATAGTCATAACCTAGTAGTGCCATTTCTGGCAGAAGTACAAGGTCTGCACCTCTTTTAGCCGCCGCTTCTACATATTCACATATACGTTCTAGATTTTTTTCTTTATTTCCAGCATGAATTTTAAAATTCACTACGCCGACATTAATTATATCTTTCATTTTAAACTACTCCCATTCCATTTCTTCTGGTAATGTTCTAAATCCCTTGGTAGCAATAGCTAAATAAATAACGCCAACTAATAATATAACTCCACCTAGAATCATAGATGTTCTATCTAAATTTACCCAAATCATGAAAGTAAATGCAGCACCAATTAGTGGAGCAAATAAATATTTAATAATATTAATACCACTTCTCAATTTACTTTTAATAAAGTAGTGGGCAATTACTGATAGGTTTACCATTGTAAATCCTAGCAAAGCTCCAAAGTTAAGAAGAGAAGCCGCAACTGCTAGAGATACAACCAATGCAAGTAAGCTTATTGCGCCTATAATGATAATTGAAAAAGTAGGAGTTTGTTTTTTTGGATCTAAATATGCAAATATTTTTTTAGGTAAGATATTATCTCTTCCCATACCATACAGTACTCTTGAAGCAGAAGATACTGACGAAATTGAAGATGCAAGGCAGCCAACAGCATATGCTGCTGTAAAGAAGTAAGCCATTAAGGATCCCGCTACATGAGTGATTACTTCATAAGAGCCTCCTTCTACATCAACCATTTCAAACCAAGCTGATGGCCACGCTAACTGTAAAAGATAGGTAATGATTGTAAACATTAATCCTGCACCAATACATGCTATTAAGATTGCCTTCCCAATATCCTTTTTAGGATTTATAGCTTCTTCACTTAATGTTGAAATCGCATCAAACCCAAGGAAAGATAGGGCAAGTAATGAAGCTCCCGATAATAGGATTCCAAAACCCATTCCTTCTTTAGCAAGTTCTTCCATATTCACAAATTGGGTGAAGTCAAATAGAGTTCCCGCTCCTGATCCAGATAAGAGACCTTTTATAATAATGATAACAAGTACTCCAAGGAATATAAATTGGAACCAAACGATACCTTTATTAAATATATCTGTAACCTTAATTCCAAAATGATTTACTACTGTTACCACTACTGCAAAACCTACAACCCACACCCAAACAGGGATTTGCGGAATTGAAGCATGCAAGAAAGTCGCAGCTGCTAAGTAATTTAGCATTGGAAGAAACATGTATCCAATTAAAACAAGCCATCCTGATAAAAAACCTAGATAAGGGTTTATAGATTTATGAACAAAGGTATAGACTGATCCTGCTGAAGGATATGCCTTTGTCATATGAACATAGCTAAATGCAGTAAAAGCCATGCAAAGTGTGGTAACTACGTAGGTCAGAGATGTCATACCATGTGTTAAATTGGTTACCAAGCCATAAGTTGTAAAAATTGTAAGTGGCACCATAAATGCCAACCCATAAAATACAAGTGAGTTTAACGACAGGACCCTTTTGAGTTCAGTCCCTTGATTTTGATTATTCTTGTCAGTCATATCCTCTTCCTTTCTTTATTTCTACCTTTTTTTGACTCCAATGTCCAAGTAGAAACTTATAAATACAAAATAATTTATTTTAATGAATGGTTTCCCATCCATTATTGCCATTGATATGCTTTCGCATTTTAATTCTGCATCTTAAAGTATAAAAGTATTGTCGTTCAGAATAACTATATCATTTGTAACTTTCCCTATTTTAGCAATTCTGTAAGCTATTTTTCTTGTACATTTAACCTAATTATAGTACAATACTATTATAAATTTTGACACTACTTCTGTCCATGGTTCACATGGAGAAAATTCATGCTTAATAATAGTAAATTTATACCACTAATAATCATATTTGATTAGTTTTCTAATTAAATTTAAGTATTTTAATTTGTGAGAGGTGACTATGCGGAAACTTAATGATAATGAATGGATCGTTATAAATGATATAATTTACAAAATCAATTCGATTGAGTCAATTAACCAGATGCACAAAGATGTATTACAGTTACTTGGACACCTTATTCAGTACGATAGTGCTTGGGTACTTCTAAGAGATTCCAAGGGTAACCTTAGCCATCCAACCTATATAAACTATAGCACGGAAGTAGCAAACGAATATATTGAAAGTGGTTATAAAATAGACTACGCCTCTGGCATTATGCATTCCTCAAAATGCCTCGTTTTTAGAGATACTGATTTATTATCTAGTGAAGAGCGAGAAAAAACAGAGTATTACAAGCTTTACTACAAGCGAATTGGCATGCACTACGGCATACAAATGATGCTTGCACATAACAATACTTTTTTAGGAGAAATTGGGCTTCTAAGAAAAAGAGAAAACGGTGATTTCTCAGAAAAAGATATTTTTATATTAGAAATGTTAAAGGAACACTGGGCATTTCGTTTACACAAAGAATCAATTAAACCTTCAACCTATTCAAATAGCACGCAGCATGCCTCCACTACTTTTGAAAAGGAATACAACCTATCAAAAAGAGAGCTAGAAGTCTTAGAACTAATTCTAAAGGGTGAATCCACTGAGCAAATCAGCAACTCTCTATTCATTTCAAATAATACTGTAAAAAAACACTCATTAAATTTGTACAGGAAGTTTAATGTTAACAGTAGGCTTCAACTGGTCAACTTGATTCATTCTGCAGTGAGAGTTTAGTGCGTATATTAAGATAAAATATTAGAAAATCACTTTAATTATTAATAATTTGTATTTAAAAGAAAACGGATAAAACCTTAGGCTCTATCCGCTTTTTTATTTTACTTTATGTTCTACTTTACTTTATGTTCTACTTTACTTTTATTTTTCTAGCAGCTACTACGTAAGCTCCTAAAATTGATATTGTTACTATAGCTATCAGTCCATAAAGATTTATATTATCTCCAGTTTCTGGCACAGGCGCAGGCTCTGGTACTGGAGCAGGCGTTGGCACTGGATCAGCTGCTGCTACAGTAAATGTGCCTCTAACCGTTCCATAATCAAGATTTGCTATTTCTATAGAGTATGTTCCTACTTCTAGGTCAGCTGTATATTCTGCTGATAAG
>CAYJFM010000079.1:0-3911 GCA_964369805.1 uncultured Oscillospiraceae bacterium | reverse complement strand
GAGAAGGCGGAAGAACAGTAGGTTCTGGTGTTGTATCTGAAATCATCGAGTAATTGCTTATCTTTTTCGCACTAAAGTTTGTCACTGGCACTTGCTTAGAGTCAAGCTTATAACGAAAATACTGAGTGGTTCAGAGATTGAATTAATCAAACACAAAATAGACAGGAGTATATACTTCTGTCTATTTTTATATCAATAAAACCCTGCGATAGAAGCAGGGTTAAGCAATTAAGTCTTTGAATGAAAACTTCTTAAAAAAGAAGTACATAAGGTGACTTTTAAACAGGTGATGGTTTTCCTAAGATATCAAATACAGTTCCTACGGTTGTTTCGCCTTGAACTTCTTCGGTGATGTAGGCAATATGAGGAGTAACGATGGTATTACTATGATTCAAAAGTACGTTAAGACTTGGCGTATTTCTGATTATATCCTCTTCTGTAAATTTCTTGTCCAGATAACTGTCTTCTTTATGAAAAACATCAATTGCAGCGCCATATAGCTTGCCTGAACTTAAGTTATTTGCAAGAGCTGTTTGATCAATAATATCACCTCTTGCTGTGTTAATAACCATGGCTCCATCCTTCATAAGTTTAAAGGCCTTATCATCAATTAAATGATAAGTTTCAGGTGTTAATGGGCAATGAATAGAAATGATATCACATTTTTTTAACAAGGTGTCTAAATCAACTGAAGTAACATCATCAGCCCAACTTTCATCATGAATATTATTTCTTCTACTGTAGGTTAAAACTTTACATCCTAAAGCAAGTAGCCGCTTAGCGGTAAGTTTACCTATTGTACCGGTACCAATTATTCCAACTGTCATAGAACTGATATTGCGGCCTAGTAATGGATTAAGTGAAAAATCCCTTCGTTGAGCCTGAATTATATACTGCTTATTGTTACGTAGTAGGTTAAGCATGAAACTAATAGCAAGGTCAGATACAGATTCAGGATTGTACAAGTAATTTGTAACTTTAATTCCTAATTCATTTGCTCTGCTAACATCAACATGATTCATTCCAATAGACCTAGAGGCTACGTGTTTAACACCATTTTTACACAAGGTCTCAAGTACATCTCCTTTGATAATACAGCGGCTATTAATGGTGATAGCATGTGCACCCTCAGTAAGGTGTATATTTTCCATTGTCAAAGGTTCCTTTACCCAAGGAATGCTAAGGCTAGAAAAATCAAAGTGCTCGCCTAATGTAGCTGAATTTAGATAGATGCCGTTTCTTGGGTCTTTTAAATCTTCTAACATAATTTTTTGATGGGGAGCTTCAAAATCCCAAATTTCATAACAGATTATTTTCATATAATTTCTCCATTCTTTAATGATTGACTTAAATTTTATCAGAAAATAGTGTAAAATGGTATAGAAAAAGAAGATTTAGTTTTTTTATAAAAGTAATGAAGATAAATATCAAAAAAACATAGCAAAAATCATTAATTATTCTTTAAAATTGTTGACATATCCCCACTAATTGGGGTATACTAATTAAGCAACTTTATAGAAAAAACAAACAGAGCCACAAAGGCTCTAGTTTTTAGTTAGATGGAGGAGATAAGGCAATGAGAGTAAAAGTAACATTAGCTTGCACAGAGTGTAAACAAAGAAATTATGACACAATGAAAAACAAAAAGAACAACCCAGACAGAGTTGAATTCAACAAATACTGTAAGTTCTGTAAGAAAAGTACACCTCATAAAGAAACAAAATAAGGAGTTAGGCTATGGCTAAAGGTAAAGCAAATAATGAAGCTCCTAAGAAGAGCAGATTAGCTGCTGCTGCAAGTGCACAACCTAAAAAAAGAAACAGCGGCAATGGTGGCTTAGGTGCTTATTTCAAAGGGGTAAAATCAGAAATTAAAAAAGTTGTTTGGCCAACAAGAAAAGAGCTAGGAGCATACACAGCATTAGTATTGGTAGCTTGCACATTTTTTGCAGCGGGATTCTGGTTAATTGATACAGGATTCTTAGCACTTCTAAAAGGATTACTAGGAATTAGCCTAGGTTAATGAAAGAGGATTTTGATGTCAGATACTGAAAACAAAGCAAGAGACCTTACATCTATGGAAGGATTAAGAGGGGATGGAACGCCACAGTGGTATGTTATCCACACTTATTCAGGACATGAAAATAAGGTAAAACTTAATATTGAAAAATTAGCTGAAAATAGAGATATGGAAGATCTTATTATCAGCGTTATAGTGCCTACTGAAGAACGCCTTGAACCTAAGGGTGGAAGAATGAGCATTAAAACAAGAAAAATGTTTCCAGGTTATGTCATTGTAAAAATGATTATAACAAATGAATCATGGTATCTAGTTAGAAATACTCAAGGTGTTACAGGTTTTGTAGGACATGGATCAAACCCAGTCCCTCTATCTGTAGATGAAATCAGAAGGATGGGAATTGAAAAAATTCATCTAGACTTAGACTTACACGTGGATGATAGCATTAAAGTTATCAATGGACCATTTGAAGGCTTTATGGGTGTAGTTGAAGATGTATCTTCCGAAAAAGGAACGGTTAAAGCAAAGATATCAGCATTTGGTAGAGATACTTCTGTTGAATTAGAGTTTGCACAAATCGACAAAATGTAAAATATACTGTGTTTTTCACTTTATATAAAATACTTAAGAAAGGAGATAGAGAATGGCAAAGAAAATTGAAGCTTATATTAAACTTCAAATTCCAGCCGGAGGAGCAACACCTGCACCACCAGTAGGTCCAGCGCTAGGTCAAAAAAGCGTAAACATTATGGACTTCTGTAAGCAGTTCAATGCAAAAACTCAAGACCAACAAGGTATGATTATTCCAGTAGTAATCACAGTTTATGCAGACAGATCTTTTAGTTTTGTAACTAAAACACCACCGGCGGCAGTACTACTTAAAAAAGCAGCAGGCCTAGATTCAGGTTCAGGCGAGCCTAACAGAACTAAGGTTGCTACTATTAAGAGAGCACAAGCAGAAGAAATTGCACAAACTAAAATGGTTGATTTAAATGCAGCTACTTTAGAAGCAGCAACAGATATGATTTGTGGTACAGCTAGAAGCATGGGAATTGTAGTAGAAGATTAATTTATTGGGAGGCTACGGCCGTTAGTACCAAGAGGAGGATAAGATGCCTAAAAGAGGAAAAAATTACGTAAAAGCAGCAGCTCTAATTAACGCTGATGAACTATACGACCAAAAAGATGCACTAGAGCTAGTATGCAAAAGTGCAACAGCTAAGTTCGATGAAACTGTAGAAGTTCACATCAGACTTGGTGTAGACGGAAGACACGCTGACCAACAAATAAGAGGCGCGATGGTACTTCCACACGGAACAGGAAAAACAAATAGAGTACTAGTATTTGCTAAGGGACCTAAAGCAGCAGAAGCTGAAGCAGCAGGCGCAGACTTTGTAGGTGCTGAAGAATTAGCTCAAAAGATCCAAACTGAAAACTGGTTTGACTTCGATGTAATCGTTGCAACTCCAGACATGATGGGTGTTGTTGGTAGACTAGGTAAAGTCCTAGGACCAAAGGGGCTAATGCCAAACCCTAAATCAGGTACTGTAACAATGGATGTTACAAAAGCTTTAGAAGAAATTAAAGCTGGTAAAGTAGAATATAGACTAGATAAAGGAAATATTGTACACACAAGCATCGGTAAAGTTTCATTCGGTGGAGAAAAGTTAGCAGATAACTTCAATGCTCTACTAGAGGCAATTGTAAAAGCTAAGCCAGCAGCGGCAAAAGGAACATACCTTAAGAGTATTTCAGTAGCTTCAACAATGGGACCTGGAGTGAAAATTAACGCAGCTAAAATTGGTAACTAATATATTTAGTTCCAACAATTAAATACGAAAGAAAACCGTAGACAGCGGGTGTGAAAACTTAATTTCCCGCCGAGGTACAAT
>CAYJFM010000078.1:0-4188 GCA_964369805.1 uncultured Oscillospiraceae bacterium | reverse complement strand
AAAGAAAATGCTAAATAAAGCAAAAGATATTTCGGAGAAAGCAGGAGCAGCAGTAACTGAAAAGGCGGTGAATGCAGCTGAAGTAACAAAGAATACTATTGATAATCAAAAAGAAAAAATAGAGTCTAATATTGCAGAAAAAAAGCAAACTAAATTGGATTTAAGGCAAGCAGAAGTCGATGCAGCAATGGAATTGATAGAAGACAGTAAAGTTGAAAACTTTATCTTAGATTTAAGAAAATCAGAATTAGCGTTAAATGAGAATACAATAAATAAAATAAAGAAAGTATTTCCTATACCACGGGAACAGTGTGTGCTTTGGGCAGATGCAGAATTTGATCTTAGACCGAGTGGGATAGTTGCTACAGAAAAAGGAATATATATTAGGACAGACATTGACTTAGAAATAATAAAAAAGAAATCAGAAGATAAAAGTAAGGCGGAATTATTTTTTTATCCTTGGGATGAATTTGAAGAATCTTGGTTCATTAGCGATTCTCCAACAGAAAATAAGGCATTGCTTGTTGAAACGCAGTGTTCAAAAAAATTTATTGCAATATGTAAAGAAAGAAGCAATTTAATAAAAGAGAGAGAAGAGAAAAATTTTACACAAGATTATGTTGAGGAGTATGCAGATGAAAAAGTTTTGTCAAATGTTACACCAGTTACTTTTGCTGGAATACAATCTTCGGTTGAGGCAGTTTTTCTTGAGCAAAAATCATATGTGAATAATAAGGCTGGCCATGGAGAAATGGTAGAAAAAGCTATTACTAAACTAGATAGACTTGAAGGAATAAATGCGAAAGTAGTAGGAGGAGATAATGCTAAAAACGGAGCGGATAGACAAATTGGAAAAGATGTATTTATCCAGACTAAGTATTATAATTCGGCTCGTGGGTCATTAGAATCATCATTTAGTGCTGAAACAGGAGAGTATCGATATATAAATCAAAATACTGGAGAACCAATGCAATTAGAGGTTCCTAAAGATCAGTATGAAAAAATTTTAGAAGGATTTAAAAAGAAAATTGCAGAAGGTAAAGTTAAAGGAGTGACAGATCCAAAAGAAGCAGAGAATATAGTAAGGAAAGGTAAGCTGACTTATAAGCAAGCAGTTAACTTAACAAAGGCAGGAACAATAGAATCTCTGACATATGATGCAGTAACAGGTGTGGTTACTTGTTCAATTACATTTGGAATAACGTTTGTAGCATCAGTATATTTTGACTGGAAGGAAAAAGGTGATATGAAAGAAGCTCTTCAAGTAGGGGCAATAGCAGGAGCTAGAGTCTTTGGTGTATCTTTTTTGCAACATATGATTATTTCACAATTGGCAAGAACAAGTCTCGCAAGTACATTTTCTGCACCGACTAGCTATATTGTCGAAAAATTAGGGTATAAGACATCAACAAATATAGTTAATGGGATTAGAGCTTTATCAGGGAAAAAAGCTCTCTCTGGGGCGGCAGCCTCAAAGCATTTAGCAAAGCTAATGAGAAGCAACGTAATGACGACTGCTATTACATTTACAATTCTTTCAGTACCAAATACATATAACCTTGTTTCAAAAAGAATTTCCACATCTCAATATACTAAAAATATGGGAGTATTAATAGGTTCTATGTTAGGAAGTGCTGGTGGAATGCTTGCGGGAGGTCTTGCAGTAGCCAAAACTGCTGGAGTTGTTGGCACAGCAGTAGCACCTGGAGTCGGAACTGCTGTCGGTATAGCAGGAGGATTTGTAGGTGGCGCTGCAGGTGTAGCAGCAGCTAAAACAGTAGGTGATGTATTTATTGAAGATGATCTTGTAGCAATGAGTAGATTGCTAAATGCTATCATATCATGTATGGTAACAGAGTACTTGCTGGATGCTGAAGAAATAGACATTTTAGTTGAAAGGATTGGAGAAATTTCTCAAAAGGATTATAAGGTTTTCTTTGAAGAACTTCAAAAGACAACTCAGCAGGAAATGTGTATAAGAAATTTTCTTGAAGCACATTTTGAAGAAATAGTTAATGAAAGAGAGAGCTTACCAGAAATTACTGATGAAGATATTGTTGATGCAATTATAGGCTTTGAAATAGAGGAATAAATACCCGAGTGCTCTTTTGTGCTGATGTTTCGGAACTTTGCTATATTTCAAATTAAGCATTGAATAAACCCTTGGAGCCTCTACTCCAAGGGTTTATTATTTAGGTTGGTTGGAACTATTAATGAAATTGTAAATACTGTAAAATTTTCCTAATTTGATTGAAAAAAGTAAGAAATAGGTATACAATTAGCTTATACTTTAAGACCTTATTTAGAAAAATAGGAGAGCTAAATGGAAAATAATTGTGTAAATCCACAAAACATTAAAATGAAAAGATTTATTAATGATAACATTATAGTGGGACGAGAACTTGTTACCTCTATGGTTGATACTGCTAAAAGTGGTTTAGCTTTTATTGATAGAGACTATAATATTGTAATGTGCAACGACCATATTTTGAAGCTATTTGATTGTAAAGATGAAACAGACTTTTCGAATAGGCTTTTTTCATTTTTCCCTGCAACACAAAGGGATGGGGAGGAGTCTGTTAAAAAATATGAGAAAGTTATAAACAAAGCCTTTGAAGAAGGAAGGAACCAATCAGAATGGATTGCTACTGGTGCCAGTGGTGAATTTATTGTTTTCCATGCCAATTTAATCCTTAATAAGGGAGAAAGTGAAAAAGAGGATTTATTGCTTTTAGCATTGCAAGACATAAGTAGCTACATACAGGAACATGAAAAAGAAAAAGAGACCACAGAAACATTTAAGGCAATTATTGATACTACACCGCTGAGCATTAATGTTTTAAATAAGAACTTAAAAATTTGTGGCTGTAATAGTCAATCAGTTAAGCTCTTTGGATTTGATAGTGAAGAGGACTTGGTTAATAATCAAAAGAAAATATTTACTGAGCTACAGCCTAATGGAAAATCAAGCCTAGAAATCTCAAGAAAGCTTGAAAAAATAATAAGAGAGAAAGGCACCCATAAATTTAACTGGCTCTACAAGACTGTAGAAGACGAAGAAATTCCTTCAGAAGTAGTGATATCTAGAATAAAAAGTTTTGGAAAAGAAGAATTTTTTGTTGCATATATTAAAGATTTAAGACCTGTATTTATTGATAATACTGAAGAGAATACATACGAAAAATATTTTCTTAATAGAGTATCAGATAAAACTTTAATGTATAAGGTTACCGAGTTATCTGATGAGTGGTTTTTTGTTTATGACCTTAGAAATTCAAAGATACAGTTTTATGGAAAAAATATTAATATTGAAGGTGCTAAGTCTGGAACAACCCTAGAGCTTAACAGGGAAACAATGACAGGAATAGTTTATAATGAAGATTTAAATGAATATTATAGCCTTCTTGAAAATATGAAAAACGGTGTGTATGAACCTATTGATATTAGATTTCTTCAAATAGATGGAAACTATAGATATTATAGACTAATATATGATGCAATTAAAAAAGACGATGAGGAAACTATTTTTTTAGTAGGAAAAGGGCTAGACGTACATGAAAAGAAGATTTTAGAAGAACGATCAAAAAAGGATCTTCTAACGGATTGCTATAATAAAATTTGTGGTGAACACTTAATTTCAGATAAAATATCAAAAAAGCAGGATGGTGTACATGGACTATTCATTATTGACATAGATAACTTTAAGGCTGTAAATGATAATTTAGGACATTTTTTTGGAGACAAGGTACTGAAAGAGGTTGCAGAGAATTTAAAAACAGCATTTAGAGAAAATGATATTGTTGCAAGAATTGGTGGAGATGAATTTATTGTATTTGTGGAAGATGTTAAAGATTTGAACTTGCTAAAAAGAAAGGCTGAAAAAATCTTGACTGTTTTTGAAAATACTTATTCTGGTGAAAATAAAGACTACTCTATTTCAGGAAGTGTAGGAATTGCAGTTTATCCTCGGGATGGAAGAGTTTATGATGATATTTATCAGTCGGCCGATAAAGCTCTATACCAAGCTAAACTACAAGGTAAAAATCAGTATGTGATTTATAATAAGTCTTTGGCAAGTGGAACAATGCTTAACCTTACTAAGGTAGAAACAGCAGAAAAGATAGCAGGAAACTACTTTGATTATGAACTAATTGCCACTGTATTTGAAACATTATATGCTAATAATGG
>CAYJFM010000077.1:3128-4234 GCA_964369805.1 uncultured Oscillospiraceae bacterium | reverse complement strand
AAAAAATAGCGATGCATTAGTTTTCTACTACGCTAAATACTCTATATTATGCTGACCCTCAATTTTTACAATAAAGAGAATGTCTATCTCATTCACCTTTATTATTTTATTTTCTTAGAAATTAGAGGTACTATTTCTCCTGCCTTTACGTCAATTAACCCTTTATCTGTTATCTTTAGATTTGGACTTACAGGCAGAGATAAGGTACATAGAGACATTATCGGATTATAATGTTTATAACCTTGTTCAACCATTTTACTTCTTACTAACTTCAATGCTGCCGCAGTAGATTCCACTGGAGCATTTGTAACTATTCCACCTATCGGTAAGGGAAGACATGATGTCACTTTACCTGCTTTTGCAGTTGCTATACCTCCTTGAATATTAATAATGTGGTTTCCTGCTTCTATGATATCTATTGTATTTTTACCAATTACTAAAAGATTATGGCTATCATGAGCATATGTGCTTGCTACAGCTCCCATTTTAATACAGTCGCCAGTTACAAAACCTATTCCCGAACTCTTTCCGCCATTATATCTTTCTTTCATAATTGCTAAGCAGATGTCCTCTTCTTTTTCCCATTGGATTTTTCCATCTACTACATCCAAACTTCTATACTCTATATCCGTTTGAGTTTTTCCATCTTTTACAACCATTACCCTAACCTCGACCTGTGTATGATTATGTCCATCTTCCACTTCTAAAGCTAATTCTTTTTCTGTTAGATGCAAAGCTTTTATGCTCTCATAATAGTCTTTGTGAAAGTCGAATTTTTTCATACCTTCTTCGGTTCCGAAAGCCTTAGAGTAAATATTTTGGCCTGCTTTAAATGTTTCTATAATTTCAAAATTTTTCATATCTTTAACAATTACAAAATCAGCAATTTTTCCTGGTGCTAGACTCCCTCTATCATGCATATTCATTCTTCTTGCAGGTGTAAAGGTAGCACAATAAACTGCATTTTCCGGACTCATCCCAAGAGTAATTGCTTTTTTTACAATAGCATTTAAATGACCTTTTTCTATAAGTTCATCTGCCATTACATCATCAGTAACAAAGCCACAGTGTTCATATAAGTTGTTTTCGTCAATATATTCTAAAAG
>CAYJFM010000077.1:0-3040 GCA_964369805.1 uncultured Oscillospiraceae bacterium | reverse complement strand
TTGAGTCTTCTTTTAAAAGCTCTTTCATATCATCAAATAAAATCTTTCCTCCCGTAGTTTCAAAGTCATTGCTAATAGTTGGAACACAACTTGGGATTCCGTAGAAAACATCAATAATAGCATTTTCTCCTGCTTTGATCATATCTTTGACACCTCGAAGTCCCATTACATTTGCAATTTCGTGAGGCTCTGAAACAATAGTGGTTACTCCCTGTGCTGCCATATAGTCGCAGAAAACGTCAGGAGTCATCATTGAGCTTTCGATGTGCATGTGTATATCAATAAGCCCTGGAATTATATAACACCCTCCTGTGTCTATTGTTAGCCTTGAAGGCAAAAACTCCGAGCAAGTTTTATCAATATGATATATTTTATCTTTTTTTATATAGATATCTGCAGTTACAAACTTCTTTAAGTAACTGTTAAATACCTTGCCATTTTGTAAGCATAAATCTAACATCTTTACCGCCTTAAATTAAATTAATAAAATAACCTATACAAACAATTCCTACAATATAAATCGTCTTTGGAAGCTCTTTAATTTTTCCAGCTGTGATTTTCATAATAATATATAGAGGAATTGCAAGACAAATTCCATTTGCTACATTATTAGCAAAAATTGTAAAGGTAATACAAGTAAATGCCGGTACATACTCAGTTATATCATTATAGTCCAAGTTTTTTAGACCAGTTAGCATTGACATTCCAATGAAGATTAGAGCTGGCGCAGTTGCAGCTCCAGGAATCATTAAAGCAATTGGTGCGCATGCTAATGATAGTAGGAATAAGAATGCCGTTGAAATTACAGTAAGACCTGTTCTTCCACCTTCTTCTACACCAACTGAAGATTCAAGGTAAGTAGTCATGCAAGGGATAGCAAATAGCCCTCCCACTGTTGTCGCTATCGAATCCACTTTGAAACACTTATCAATGCCTGGAAGGTCTCCCTTTTCGTCTAGGTAGCCTGCTTTTGCACCTACTCCAAGAACAGTCCCAAAAGTCGAGAAAAAGTCAGGAATGAATAATGCTACTAGGAAGGGGATATATGCAAAATTAAGTGCTCCCAAAATATCAATTTCAAGAAAATTATCTGTAAATCCACTCGGAGCCATAATAAATGTCTCTGGGATTTCAGTTACTCCCATAGGAATACCAATTGCTGTTGCAGCTAAAATTGCAACTATCATGTCTCCAGGGATTTTTCTTAGTTTAAACACGATTATTAATAAAAACCCGATTGCGCAAAGAATTACCTCAGGTGACGATAAGTCTCCGAAAGCAAGTGTGTTTTTGTCTGGGTTAGCAACTATTAGCCCTGCACTCTTTGCTCCAAGAAGTGCAATAAAAAGTCCAACACCCGCACTTACTGCAAATTTCAAGCTTTTTGGAATTGCAAGGACTACAGCTTCTCTAAGGCCAAAGAAGGTTACAATTATGAATAATAAACCACTAAGCACAATTACACCTGCTGCTACATCAGGAGCTATCCCCTCATTAGCTACCATTCCTGATACAATTGCAACAGAGCCAAGTCCTGGTGCTAGGGCAAAAGGTCTATTTGTATATAGTGCCATGGCTATTGTTGAAATAATAATTAGCACAACCATAGATGTTAATATTGCCATTTTATCAAATCCAGCTCCACCCATAATATTAGGTATTGTGGCTAAGGTGTATGCCATTGTCATAAATGTAGCGGCACCAGCAAGCAATTCTTTTCTTACGCTGGTCCCAAACTCTTGCAGTTTAAACTGCTTTTCTAAAAATCGATTCATTTGTCTCCTTCTCCTTAGTAAATAAGTAAATCCGTATTGTGTTAGTCTCGGTAATAATTCCGAATAATAAAAAAACCTATTAATAGGTGCAATTTCATTGTATAATTAATAGTAATATACGTCAAATACATATTATGTATATACTTTATGCATAATAAGCATATATTGAACAATTATATATTTACGTGCAAGTTGTCCGAAAGGAGTCTTTATGGATTTACGAGAAGCAGAATACATATTAACAATTTACAGGAATAATAGTATTTCTATAGCAGCAAAGAAACTATACATAAGTCAACCTTCCCTTAGTAGGAGTTTGCAAAAAGTAGAAACTGAACTAGGTGAACCTTTATTTTTTCGTGATAGTGGAAAATATAGGCCTACCTACCTTGGAGAAGAATATCTTGCCCATGCTGAGAGTTTGATTGCAGCTAATCAAGCTTGGGAAATGCGGCTTAAGGAAATCCAAAATAATACAGTTGGAAATCTAACTATTGCGCTACCGCAAATGCGAAGTCTTTGCATTCTTCCCCAAATACTAGAAGAGTTTCACGAAAAATACCCGAATGTTTATGTAGAGACAAAAGAGGAAAACTATAGAATTTCCGAAGAATATATTGCAAAAAACAATATCGATTTTGCTATTTTTAGCACAAATCAAGAGCTAAGTGCTTTGACTTATAGAGTGCTCGCTGAAGAGGCTTTAGTACTTGTAGCAAAGTCAGGCCATGAAGTTGGGAAACTCGCAAATAAATCTTTAAGCCGCCCCCCTTATCCTTTTTTGTCCTTAGATTCAATATTAAAATACCCCCTAATTCTACCTTCGACAAAGCAAAGTACAGGAATTTTTCTAACTAACTTATTTAAAAATCATAAGGAAAAATTAATTAGCAGTTTTAAAACACGTAGCCAAGAAACGGCTCTATCTTTAGCTGCACGAGGTACTGGCCTTTGTTTTGTTCCTGAAAGTTATGCCCTCACATTTAAGAAACTCTACCCCCTCGATATATATAGTTTCGAAAAGCAGCCAACAAAGACAAAACTCATAGCTGCTTATTTACCTCATAAATATATGCCTGCCTATGGTTCTTTTTTTCTTGATTTAGTTGAAAAGCAATTGGATTCATTAATCAAACTTAGCTAAGTTAGCTTGACTCAATTGTTGATTCTATACAATCACTTTTCCCCTGTTTACCTTCGCACTCTCACAATTCATTTTATTCTAAAATACAATCCCCGAAACTCCTGTATTTACAAGGGTTTCG
>CAYJFM010000076.1:0-4375 GCA_964369805.1 uncultured Oscillospiraceae bacterium | reverse complement strand
AATCAAAGAATTTCTTCTTTCATAGATACCCCATATTTAGTAAATCAATCTAAGGCCAGTTATGATATCGCCTTTAATTCACAAATTCTTCATCTATATTCTAAGGAAATTAAAATACTTTAAAGCTAAATTGTCACTAATCTATCATTTTTGCTTATTTTGCTTATTTCGTTTAATGAAGTTGTACAATACACCCTTTCTAATTGACATGACCTAAAAGCAGTGTATAATTGATTGTACGTATAATGTTGTTATGAACTTGCTAGGAGATTAGATTATTGGTACTTTCGTTTAGTATATTACTTATGTATATTATTATGATTGCCTTGGGCGTACAGGCAATTTTTGTGTTTATTATTTTCAAAAGAATGAATTTAGCAAATATAAATAAGCCTGCTCTTGTTTCAGGCAAGAATTTTTTAATCACAACCTTACTACTTGGACTTTTATATTTTATTACTTTTTTTAGCGATGAGGTATTACAAAGTTACGAGACTAGTTTTATTTATAGGTTATTTGATGGAATGATTTTTTATGCTTTAGGCCTTTCCTTCATTAAGGTTCTCGAAAGTTATTTAGATAAAAGCTGCAAAAAAGTATCTAAACTTAGTAATATAACCAATTTTCTTTTTGCTATACTAATGGTCGCTTCCTCTTTAAGCTATGGATTTTTGCTAGATGAGTATTATCAGACTTCTAACTTTCTATCTGATGTAGTTATAATTGGATTAGAAATTTTCTTAATTTTTATTGTATTAATATTTTCAATAATCTTCTATCAAAAAATGAAAAGCGAAAATTCGGACACTTCAATAACTAGGCTTCTCTTAACAATAGGCGTTTTAGTTAATATCTGTAATATTTGGAATAGCTCTGTGGTTCTTAGCATTTTTGTTGACATTTATACAGTTAGTGTATTAATTACTTACTCCTATAGTTTAACCGCTTTCTTTATAGTTTTTTTAAATCTCTTTACCTTTAGGTACCTTTACTTGATTGGGGATCTTAAAAATTTAGCCAAAAGAATCACTGTGGTAAATGAACCGGTGCTATCAACGGAAGTCAATGAATCTGTTAATTTACTTTCAAATGAAGATAAATTAAGTTTAGTAATAAAAAAATATCATATAACTGATAGAGAAAAGGACGTGTTAACTTTAGCCTATCAAGGACTTACCAATCCTGAGATAGGAGAAGTTCTCTTTATTTCTAAACATACCGTAAAAAAACACATGCATAATATATTCGAAAAAATGGAAGTAACAAGCAGAATGGAACTCGTGCATACAGTAAACAACATAAATGAAGCTCCTTAGCATATATAATTAGGGATTTAGACTACTCGAAAGTGAGTGGTCTTTTTTATTTTTAAGATTAAAATTCGATGGTGTACACCTGGTCTATATATCAAATATCATCTATTGTAGTCATTGGAATTTCAACCTTTGTAAAATAGTACACCAGGGTAATTGTGTATTCGTATCTAAAAAAATACAATGTTGGCAAGTTAAAATTTATTTGGAATTATTCAAACAAGAAGGATGTGAAATTATCATGAGTAACAAAAAAGCAAAAATAAGTCTCCTCGGGCTTGTGACTATGGTGTGTGTAATGGTTGCAGGTGGAGGATATGGGATTGAAGACTTAATTGGAACGGCAGGCCCAGGGGTCGCACTTCTAATACTACTATTAATCCCTTTTGTATGGTCTTTACCATTTGGTATGGCTGCAGCTGAATTATCATCTGCATATCCAGAAAATGGAGGAATGTATATTTGGGCCAAAAATGTATTAGGTGAAAAAGCTGGATTTGTAAGTGGTTGGTGTTATGGTATTGCTGGGTTTGTAGAGCCTGCTACCTTTGCTACATTAACGGCAAACTATGCAAAAGGATTTTTCCCATTTGAACTAAGTTCCTTTCAATATTGGATGCTTTGCACCGCACTAATTGTTTTGTTCGCAGTAGTCAATGTGCTAGGTTTAGAGCTAGTTGGTAAACTTTCAATAGTAATATCATTGTTATGCTTAATACCTTTCATCGCATTAATCGTAATGTCTCTTACTGATATTCAGTATAGCCCAGTCACTCCATTTATTAATGAACAAGTTACTACTTTTGAAGCTGTAGGCCAAGGTGTACTTATTGCAATATGGTTTAATACTGGTTATGAAGCTGTCTCCGCAATGACAGGAGAAATAGACGGAGGAGAACGAAAACTTCCAAAAGCCATCATGCTATCTGTACCAATTATATCTATTTTATATATACTATATCTATTCCCTGCACTAATGAATGTAGGAAACTGGCAGGACTGGTCATCAGAAGGGCCATTATCTTTCGTAGAACTTGGGGGAATTGTTGGTGGTGAGATTCTAAGTTGGGCCTTTGTTATAGCAGGAACTCTTTGCAGTGCTATTATATTATGTGAATACATGGCAGCTTGCCCAAGAGTGCTTTCCTCAATGGCCGAAAGAGGGCAGTTCTTCAAAGTCTTCGCAATTAAACATAAGAAGTATGGAACACCTCACGTATCAATTATTATCAGTTCTTTAATCGGTATCCTGCTTTGTTCTTCATCCTCATTTATTGAGCTTGTTGGACTAGCCGCAGTTCTTTACTCAGTACCAATCATCTTAATGTTTATAGCAGTTATAAAACTAAGGATTACTAAGCCTGATTTACAACTCCCGTATAAGGCTCCGCTAAAGAATAAAACTTTTATCGCATATATTATGCTACCAACAATTCTTTATGCAATCAGTGTCTTCGCAGATGCGTGGCAAATCGGAATCTTGATCGGTTTATCATCAATACCAGCTTACTACTTCTTTAAAAGAATAAATAAAGATAAAGAAGATAAAATTTAAATTAATCAGTCTAAAATTAATGGCAAATTAGCCAAAATTGTATAAAGCCAAAAGGCAGAAGGAGAATAACATGAAACTATTAATTATCGGTTCAGGTGGTGTAGGAACATCAGCGGCAAGAATTATCAAAAGAGCTGGCGAAGGTGGAATGTGGGCAGAAAAGGTTGTACTTTCTGACTATGATGAAAAAAGAGCAAAAGCATCTGCAGAAGGATGCGAAGATGAAAGATTTATTGGGGAATTCGTAAATGCAAAAGAAAAAGACAATATGCTTGCTTTAATTAAAAAGCATGACATTACATTTGTTCTTAATGCTTGCGACCCTTCTTTTAACGAAAATATCTTCGATGTATGCTATGAAGCAGGGGTTGGTTACATGGACTGCGCTATGACCTTAGCAGTTCCTCATCCAGAAGATCCATATAACAAAGTGAACATTATGCAAGGGGACTACCAATATGCTCAAAATGAAGCATGGGAGGAAAAAGGAATTCTTGCAATTGCAGGTTCTGGAGTTGAACCAGGTATGGCAAATGTATATGCAAAATATGCAGAAAAATATCTATTTGACGAAATTGATGAAATTGGGGTAAGAGATGGAGACAATTACGATGGCGATGATGTTGGCTACTTTGGATTCTCAGTATGGACAACTATCGATGAGTGCTTAAAGCCGCCAGTTGTTTGGGAAAAAGATAGAGGCTGGTTTACTACAGAGAACTTTTCAGAACCAGAAATCTTTGATTTCCCAGGTGGAATTGGCGAGGTAGAAGTAATCAACGTAGAGCATGAAGAAACAGCAATGATTCCAAGACACGTTAAATGCAACAGGGTAACTTTTAAGTACGGTGTTCCTAGAGAACTAAGACAAATCCTATTAAACTTAAGAGAAATGGGAATGACAGAACCAGACGCGAAGATAAAAATTGGAAACGAAGAAATCACTCCAAGAGACTTCCTTTGCAAAGTAGTTCCTGACCCAACAGAGGCTACAATGAGAATGCACGGTAAAGGTTGTGCTGGTACTTGGGTTCGCGGAGTAAAAGATGGTAAGGTAAGAGAGGTTTATCTATATCAAGTTGCAGATAACCAAGAGTGTATCGCAAAATATGGAACAAATGCGGTAGTAGCGCAAACAGCTTTTAACCCAGTTATTATGATGGAGCTTATTGCAACAGGTAAATGGGCTGGTGCTGGTGTTAAAAACCCTGAACAGTTTGAACCAGCATTATTTGTTGAACTAATGTCTAAGTATGAATTCCCTGGCGGAATGAAAGAAATGGATTCAGAATATGCAGAAGCATTTAATGAGTTTGCACTGAACTCAGTCCAAGAATTAAATGGATTTAAGTATTAATTTTGAAATCAATATACAAACCAAAAGAAAAAACCTGGAGCATTGCTTTAGGTTTTTTCTATTTTCCATTTTGCATCCCTTATTTAATTGTACAGTTTCTTTTCCTTATGCTATACTAAACAGACACTTTATTTCATACAGAGCCGTTAC
>CAYJFM010000075.1:0-4407 GCA_964369805.1 uncultured Oscillospiraceae bacterium | reverse complement strand
TGTATCATGAAAATGAACCCTTCTTCGAATAATAATATTGTATGCAGCGAACAGTATGATTGATGGCTGTATGGAGTAGGGATACGATTGAAAAATAATAAAAAATAATAAGCAGCCTTAGAGTGGTCGCTTACTATTTTTATTTTTAAATTAAACGATTTTAGTTGTCCAGTCTTCCACATTCCAAACGTCTGTAACCCAATCTTCGTAGAAAGATGGTTCGTGGCACACAATTAGGATAGAGCCTTCGTATTCGCGTAAGGCTTTTTTTAATTCTTCTTTTGCATCTACATCAAGGTGGTTGGTAGGCTCGTCAAGAATTAGCCAGTTGCTTTCTCTTTGCATAAGATCGCATAGTCTTACTTTTGCATTTTCTCCCCCACTTAGAACTTTCATTTGACTGGTAATATGATCTGTTGTAAGTCCGCACTGTGCTAAAGCAGACCTAACTTCTCCATTGGTGTAGGATGGGTATTTTTCCCAGATGTATTCTAAGGCTGTAATCTTACCTTCTCTAGCTGCTTCTTGCTCAAAATAGGCTGGAATTAGGTAGTCTCCTAATTGGGCTTTGCCTGAAAAAGGCTTAAGTTCTCCAAGTATTGTCTTAAGCAAAGTACTTTTCCCAAGCCCGTTTGTACCTACAATTGCTAGCTTATCTCCTCTAATCATTTTAAAGTTTAGGGGGCTTGTAAGTGCTGAATCATATCCAATTACAAGGTCAGTGCAATCAACAAGAACTTTGCCAGAGGTTTTCCCTTTTTTAAAGTGGAATTCAGGTTTAGCTTTTTCTCTAGGCTTAGAAAGGACTTCCATTTTGTCTAGGATTTTTTCTCTACTATTTGCCATTCCAGCTGTAGCAGCCCTTGCTTTGTTTTTTGCTACAAACTCTTTTAGCTTTCCAATTTCTGCTTGCTGTCTTTTATATGCAGCCTCTGCTTGGCTCACTTTTATTTCATGCATTCGCAGGTAATTTTCATAGTCGCCAGGGTATCTACTTAGTTCACCATCATCTATATGATAAATTACATTTACTACATCATTTAGAAACTCTACATCATGAGAAATAAGTATAAAAGCATTTTCGTATTCATTTAGATACCTTCTTAGCCAATTAATATGCTCTACATCAAGGTAGTTTGTAGGCTCATCAAGAAGCAGTATAGAAGGGTCTTCAAGAAGAAGTTTTGCTAGGAGTACTTTAGTTCTTTGCCCTCCGCTTAATTCAGTTACATCGCGGTCAAGGCCAAGATCTAGTAGTCCAAGGCCATCAGCTACCTGCCCAATTTTTGTTGGTATCTCGTAGTAGCCACTATCTTCAAGAATGTGCTGTAGCTCGCCAGCTTCCTCCATTAGTTTATCAGTATCAGCATCTTCCTCAGCCATCTTTTCATATAGACTCAGCATTTTTTCTTCTATTTTATGCATGGCGTCAAAGGCGGTAGTAAGGACACCTTCAATAGTCATTCCAGCTGTGAGTACTGCATGCTGATCTAAATAGCCTACTCTAACATTTTTTGACCATTCTACCGTACCTTCTTCTGGTTGAACATTCCCTATTATAATATTAAGGAAAGTAGACTTCCCTTCCCCATTAGCTCCTACAAGACCAACATGCTCACCCTTTAATAGTCTAAAAGAAGCATCTTCTAGGATTCTTCTTCCTCCAAAGTCGTGGGATACCTTAGATACGTTTAATAAACTCATTTATTTTCTCCTTATGCTTAGTTGTTTAGTTTAGTTATTGTTTTTTTGTGAAGTTTAGTAGATCACTCCACACTTTTTCTTTATTGTTTTCTTGAAATATTTCATGTCTCATGTTCTCATAGATACTTACAGAAACATTTGAAAACCAAAGCTTGTTTAGGATGTTTTCTAACTTCCATAGGTCTGTACCATAATTTGACACAGGGTCATCTTTGCCAGAAATCAAATAAATTGGAAGCCCTTTTCTATACTTTGATATAGTACTTTTTTTTGAGACATAAGCAATCATATCACATAAATTTTCGAAGCCTTTGGCTGTGAAAGGAAATCCACAAAGAGGGTGGCTAACATAAGCCCTAACATTTTCTTCATTGTAAGATAACCAGTCGAAAGAAGTTTTTGGATTTTTAATTTTTTTATTAAAACTTCCAAAGGACTGCTTTTCAATAAACCGGCTTCTGTACTTTGGTCCCTTTGTTAAAGCAATAAGTTTAGCAAAATATTTACCAACCTTTGTTAAGGGGGTAGCTAGAGCAGTTCCAGAAAATACAGCCTTATCAACTTCATTTGGAAATTTTGCTAGGAAGGCCCTTGCAATAAATGAACCCATACTGTGTCCACAAAAGGCATGTACTGCTTTAGGATGGAGAGTATCTATATAGTCACATAAAGTCTTACAGTCTTGGATTAAATAATTCCAGTCTTCGATATAACCAAGGTGTTCTTTGTCAAGAGTACTATTACCGTGCCCTAAATTGTCTGCTATGAAAAAAGCCACTCCATTTCTAGCCAGGTACTTTCCTAGTTCCATATAACGCTCTTTGTATTCAGCCATTCCATGAACTAATTGCAAAGTGGTTTCGGGCTCAGTTTTGGGGGTAACAGAAAAAAACTCAATAGTGGTTTTATTGTCTGATCCAAGGAAGGTGCCATAGCTAATATTTATTAACTCACCATCTGCCATAAGTTCTTGCTTACGATTTGTTATTTCAATGCTTTTACTTAAAGCAAGAGTCTTTGTGTCCATAACTTTCACTACCTTTCTAAGCTAGGCTGTTACAAAGCCTCAGGCCGCCAGCTATTTTCATTAGTTTATAATTAATTGTTTTTAGTCATATACTATTTATTATACAAAAAATAGGAACATAAATAAAGTCTTATGATATAATAGGCAGATGGGGGTAAGACAGAAATGAATGATATATTAATGAAACTGATAAAATTATTATTAATTTTAATACTAATCGTTGCAATTATAGTTATAGGATACGTTATTTACCTATTTGCGACTTATGAGAGAATTGAAGATGAAACTCAAATTGAAATGACAGGCGAGGCTCAAAGTACAACTTTAAAATGGGAAGAAACTCACAGTGTTATGACCTACAATATTGGATTTGGTGCATATAGCCAAGACTTTACTTTTTTTATGGATGAAGGAGAAGAAGTTAAAGGAAGAAGTTTTACTGAAGTAGAGGAAAATGTAAATTCTGCTATGGGCATAATTGAAGGGTATGATCCTGATTTTATTGCATTACAAGAGGTGGATGTTTCTTCTGATAGAAGTTATGAAATGGATCAAAGCCAGATGATTCAAGATAAATTTACTAATTATCAAAGCGCTGAGGCAATTAACTATGACTCGGCATATCTATTTTATCCAGTAACTGACCCAATAGGATCTTCACTATCTGAAATAATGACCCTTTCAAAAGTCACTATGAATGAAAGTGTGAGAAGAAGTGTACCTATCGATGCAGGTATTAATAAGTTTTTTGACTTGGATAGGTGTTATATGGTATCAGAGATAGACGTTGACAATGGAAAGAAACTATATTTATATAATGTACATCTTTCGGCATATGGTGCAGGAGCAAATATTAAAGAGCAGCAACTAGAAATGCTCTTTGGTGATATGCAAGAAAAGGCTGGAAATGGACACTATGTAATTGCTACTGGAGACTTTAACAATGATTTATCCAGTTCATATGTAAAGTATAACGGAGAAGAAGCTCCTGAAGAAGAGGGATGGGCACAACCTATTAACGAGGATCTTATTCCAAGAGATTTTGTATTACTAAACACATATGATGCTGACGGAGAATTTCCATCTACAAGAAAAGCGGATATACCGTATAATGTAGAGAGTCCAGAAGATAGTACAAGAGTAACTGTAGACGGATACATAGTTTCTGATAACATTAAGGTTGTAAGCCATAAAGTAATTAATACAGATTACATGTATTCAGACCATATGCCAGTGTATCTAGAGTTTGGATTTTATTAATTTACAAAGGCTTTAATTTTACATAAAGCACATTAGTACTAATAAGTTATAGAGCTTTGTCTGAACTTTGATCTTGATTGAGAAATTCTCTTCGACTTTTCCAATCTGGCATTACTATAGAAAGCAAGTGATAGAAATCCCTTGAGTGATTTGGATGAATAAAGTGAGCTAATTCATGAGTTACTACATACTCAATACAGGGGATAGGTTTTGTAATAAGTGTAATATTTAAGGTGATGGTACCCTTGTTGAAAAAACAGGTACCCCACCTTTTTTTCATTTTTCGAATATTAATTTTAGGGAAGGGAAAGGCAGATAGTATTTCGACATAGTCACTATGAACTCTTCCAGTAGAAGCGAGTTCTTGAAAGGGCTCGTACATTTTCTTTGTTAACTCAGGAAATAATTCTAAGGCT
>CAYJFM010000074.1:0-4523 GCA_964369805.1 uncultured Oscillospiraceae bacterium | reverse complement strand
TCTAAAAATTTAAATGCAAAAGGATTGTATGAGAAAAAAGGTTTTGTAGATGTTAAGAAAAATTACTTATCTCCTGTTCGTTTGCTTGGATATGGATATCCTATCAAGATGCAAAAATAAATTACAGTATTATAAATAATGAGGTATGCGGTATGAAAATTAAAAAAGAATATACCTGTGCATTGCTTTTATCAATGAACTTATTCCACTTGTGGAGGGTTTTTGTGATTTCTCAAAAGAATATGCTAGTGAAAATGGAATAAGGCTTGAGGATGTATAGGTGTAAAAAATGCGTTATTCACTAATACCGATATCGACATATTACCGAATACGAAAAAATAGTAAAAATGGATTTCAAAATCCAAGCTATACTCTCGTTTCACGTTGAGTGTGTGGCTTCAATGTCGCGTTTAGGGGATAAATTAATTAATTAATACTAGGAGGTATAGAGTGGATATTGAAACGGTTTACAATTTTGTATCAATGCTTATCTTCATGATAGTGTTTCTAATTTCAGTTGCAACCTTGATTATAGCGGTTAAAGACTTATTTGTTGAAGGAATAAAAAAACAAATAAAACTAAAAGTCTATAGCATAGCTCAGATCATCATTTCTTCTTTGATAATACTATTTTATTTAGGATTTTTCGTATGGATGATTGTATTAAGGTATTTTTTAACTCTATAAAAAAGGGTGAAACTTTACTATAAAGGAGGGTACATGCAATTTTTACTAACGGGTGTTGTTATATTTTTCATTATAGCAATAGCATTTTTACTTTCGATTTTATTATTAACACTTTCTTTGTTTGGGTTTTTAAAATTAAAACACTACAACAACTATAGTAGTAAAGGGATAGTATGGCGAAAAATTATAAACTGGAGTAACTTAGTACTTGGAAGTATTGTTATGATTTGGGTAATCTGGTTAATAGGGAATTCTATATAGCATTATCCTAGCGCAATTCATTAAATAGTTAAATTTTAAAATTTTACATTTGATTTACAGTAATTTATGGAAATATGCTAATTTGAACTAGAATTAAATAACAAATCTATGCAAAAATGCGGTGAGAAAACATCTCGCCGCATTTTAAACATCTAACATAGTATATTTTAGATACATAGACTGTGTTATAATATCTAATGTAAAGATGAATTAAATTATAGAATATATAATATAAAGGAGAAAATAATATGGCAGAATTCATATATCAAATGTACAAGGCTCGTAAAGCGCATGGTGACAAAGTCATTCTTGACGATGTATCACTTTCCTTTTATCATGGAGCAAAAATTGGGGTAGTTGGACCAAATGGGATGGGTAAATCAACTATGCTAAAAGTTATGGCAGGCTTAGAAGAAGTATCAGCAGGTGATGCAAGGTTAACACCAGGATTTACTGTTGGTATACTACAGCAAGAACCGCCACTTGACGAGGATAAGACAGTTATTGAAAACATTAGACAGGCGTTCAGTAGCCTATTACAAAAAGTAGAAAGATATAACAAAATCGGCGAAGAAATGATGGACCCAGATGCTGATTTTGATGGCTTAATGGCAGAGATGGGTGACTTGCAAGTGGAAATAGAAGCAGCTGATGGTTGGGATATAGATAGTAAACTATATCAAGCTATGGATGCTCTTCAGTGTCCAGAGGCAGATACACCGATTAATATTCTATCTGGGGGAGAAAGGCGTCGTGTGGCACTTTGTAAGTTGCTATTAGAGGCACCAGACCTGCTGTTACTTGATGAGCCAACTAACCACCTTGATGCTGAATCAGTATTATGGTTAGAGCAATTTTTGAAGAATTACCCAGGTGCAGTTTTGGCAGTAACACATGATAGATATTTCCTTGATAATGTAGCTGAATGGATTTGTGAAGTAGACCGTGGGCAGCTTTATCCATATGAAGGGAATTACTCTACATATCTCGAAACAAAAGCAGCTAGGCTCGCTGCTCAAGGACAACAGCAAGCAAAACTTGTAAAAAGAATTGAAGCGGAGCTTGATTGGGTAAGAAGTTCTGCAAAAGCACGTCAAAAGAAAAGTAAAGCCCGTCTTGAACGTTTTGCAGAAATGGAAGCAGAAGCAGCTGCTGCAAAGAACGTAGACTTTACAGACATTAAAATTCAAGTTGGATCACGTCTTGGAACAAAAGTTATAATTGCAGATCAACTAAACAAATCTTATGGAGATCGTGTTTTGATAAAAGACCTTTCCTTCTCACTTCCGCAAGGGGGAATAGTTGGAGTGATTGGGCCAAATGGAGTAGGTAAGACAACTTTATTTAAAACCATTGTAGGCTTAGAAGAGGTAACTAGTGGCTCATTAGAAATTGGAGAAACAGTTAAAATATCTTATGTAGACCAAAATAGAGAGGGTTTAGAACCTGAGAAAAGCCTGTGGGAGGTAGTCTCAGGAGGAAACGACTTTATTAAAGTTGGGAGTGTAGAGATCCCAAGCAGAGCTTATCTTTCTGGATTTGGGTTCAAAGGTGCTGACCAACAAAAAAAAGCAGGAGTGCTTTCAGGTGGTGAACGAAATAGATTAAATCTGGCGTTAACACTAAAAGAAGGTGGTAACCTTATCCTGCTAGATGAACCTACTAATGACTTAGATATCGCAACACTATCTAGCTTAGAGGAAGCTCTTTTAAACTTCCCTGGGTGCTCAGTTGTAATTAGCCATGATAGATTCTTCCTTGACCGTATAGCAACCCACATAATTGCTTGGGAAGGAACTGACGAAGAACCAGGAAAATGGTTCTGGCACGAAGGGAATTTTGAATCTTACCAAAAGAATAGAGTAGAGAGACTAGGAGTTGAGGCTGCAAAACCTCGCAGAATGAAGAAAAAGCTGACTAAGGATTAAGATGAAAAACATCTGTGGTAAGGCGAATATTGGAGAATAATTAACTGTAAGATGAGAAAAACGGATAAGGTGTAAGAAAGCATTTAATCCGTTTTTCAAATTAAGAAATTCAATTTATAGTATAAAGGAGAAAAAGTTGAACATTTTTATCATCATCTCCATATTGTTATTATTAGCAACCTTTGGAGTTATAAAAGGGCCTAAATTTATTTATATTATTTCCGCTAGCATATGGCGTGCTCATGTGGATGGAACTAAGCATCACTATATTCCTATTGAAAAGTTAATAGCAGATAGCGATAAACTGGCAATGGATTCAGGTGTTTCAATTAAACGAAATATTTCATATACAGGAGATAAAACCAGGTTTCATACGATGAATGTTATTTCACCTGATTTTTCGAAGAGGCTACCAGCTATTATCCATATACATGGTGGAGGTTGGTCTGCAGGGAAAAAAGAGGACTATGACAATTTTTGCACTAGAATTTCTGCAGAAGGGTTTATTGTGTTCAGCATAGACTATTCTCTTGCTCCTGACTTTAATATTTACAATCAAATTAATGACGTTTTTGTAGCAATTAACTTTATTATTAACAATTATGAATTTGACAAGTTAGTTATTTCAGGAGACTCAGCAGGAGGACACCTTGCGGCTCTCGCCACAGCCTTAAACTTAAATCCAGAAGCTAGAGAAGCTTACGATTTGAATTATACTATTCCTTTTGAAATCAGTGCTCTTTTCTTAACATGCCCAGCCCTCTCACCTAGAGGAAACATTATAACTAGATGTCTGACAGCTCCAACACTAGCTGGGGAGTGGCGAAAATTTAGAAAACACCTGAAGGTATCAGATTGCATAATTGACAAGTATCCACCTACTGTAATTATTTCAAGCAAAGCGGATAAGTTAACATATGGCATGATAAACAAATTCTGCAAAAGCCTAGAAAAAAAAGGGCTTTCAGTATTTCGTATAACCGAGCAACATGAAAAACATAATTTTAATGTAAAGGCTAAAATCACAAAAAGTGGAGCTGCCGCAAACAAGAAGGCAGTAGAGTTTATTAAGGGAAAGGTGTAAAAACACAACAAATTTCCTTGCGTACAACAAAATTGTATGCTATACTGATAAGGCTGAATAAGCATAAATTATTTCAATTTACCAGAAAGAGGTGAAAGCATGAAGGAAGGAATCCATCCTGATTACAAGGAATGTAAAGTAACTTGCGCATGCGGTAACACATTTGAATCAAAATCGTTAAATGACGAAATGAAGCTTGAAATTTGTTCATCGTGCCATCCGTTCTTTACAGGTCAACAAAAGTTCTCTCACAGAGGCGGACGTGTGGAAAAGTTCAAGAACAAATACAACTTGGATTAATAAAAATGAGCCCTTGCAGTGTAGTCTGCGAGGGCTTTTTCCGTTTTTGCTTGTCTTTTGCCTGCTAGGCTTTGTCGCTTTTCGATCTCTCGATTCTCACGTACATCAGGGTACGCTACGAGTCTCGCTCGCTCAGCTCCTAGCCTAGCAGGCAAAATCCTGCGCAAAAACAAAATGTATTAAAGCTAGGCTTTGTCGCTTTTCGATCTCTCGATTCTCACGTACATCAGGGTACGCTACGAGTCTCGCTCGCTCAGCTCCTA
>CAYJFM010000073.1:0-4890 GCA_964369805.1 uncultured Oscillospiraceae bacterium | reverse complement strand
AGACCAGCGTACAATAATAGCAGACCACAAAGACCTGGCGCTGATAGAGATGATACTCCAGATATTGGCGTAGGAATCAGAAGAAACGTTAAGGATGCTGCTTCAGTTGTAAAGAAAAAAGAAAAAGACAACAAAAACGAAAAAGCAAAAGCTAACAGATTTAACAAACCAGGTAAAGATAATAAATATAATAACAGATTATCTTATGAGGATGGCGATTTAGAAAAGAAAACAAAGGGTAAAAAGCAGCAAAAAGTAAGAGAAGAAATTATTGAAGAGGTTGTAATAACAGAAGATATGCCAGTAGGAACAAGAATTGTAAATGTTCCAATTACTGTAGCTGGTTTCTGTGAGCAACTTGGTGTAACTAGTTCACAAGTAATAATGACGCTTCTAAAACTTGGTGTTGTCGCTAATATCAACCAATCACTTGACGAAGCAACTGTAGAGCTTTTAGCAGATGAACTAAAACTGAGTATTGTTATAGGAAAAATCGAAGAGGACGTTGAAGATGAAGGCATTGATGATTTTGAAGATCATGAATACCAATTAAAAGCAAGGCCGCCAATTATTACTGTAATGGGGCACGTTGACCATGGTAAAACATCACTACTTGATGCTATTAGAAACACTAATGTTACTGACTCAGAGTCAGGTGGGATTACTCAGCATATTGGTGCGTCAGAAGTAGAAATTAATGGAGAAAAAATAGTATTCCTAGATACACCTGGACATGAGGCCTTTACAGCAATGAGAGCAAGAGGAGCAAATATTACTGACATTGCAATACTAGTAGTAGCAGCGGATGATAGTGTTAAACCTCAAACAATTGAATCGATTTCTCATGCGAAAGCAGCAGGAGTTCCTATCATTGTTGCAATTAATAAGATGGATAAGCCAGGTGCTAACCCAGATATGGTTAAACAAGATTTAAGTAGTCATGGAGTAGTAGTAGAAGAATGGGGTGGAGACGTAATTGCGGTTCCAGTTTCAGCTAAAAAAGGTGATGGAATTGTTCAGCTATTAGAAATGGTACTGCTTCAAGCAGAAGTATTAGAGCTAAAAGCTAACCCAGATAGACTTGCATCAGGAACAATAATAGAAGCTAGATTAGACAAGGCAAAAGGGCCAGTTGCTACATTACTTGTAACAAATGGTACATTAAAAGCGGGACAAAGTGTAGTTGCAGGAACAACATCTGGTAAGATTAGACTGATGACAAACTTTAAAGGTGATACTATCAGAAAAGGTGGACCAGCGACAGCTGTTGAAATTCTTGGACTTACAGAAGTCCCAGCAGCAGGTGATGTATTTAATGCAGTTAAAAATGATAAAACAGCTAAAGAAATTGCTGAAAAGAGAAAAGGTAAAGTAAGAGAAGAAGTAATGGCTAGAAATGCTAGTACTACTCTTGAAGAACTATTTACTCAAATTCAAGAAGGTGAAACAAAAGATCTTAACCTAATTGTAAAGGGTGATGTAAGAGGTTCAGTAGGTGCTGTTGTAAACTCACTAGAAAAACTTTCAACAGAAAATGTAAAAGTTAAGATAGTTCACTCAGGAGTAGGATCAGTAACAGAGTCAGATGTTACACTAGCTAGCACATCAGGAGCAATTATCATTGGATTTAATGTTAGACCAAGTGTAGCAATTCAAACTATGGCAGATAGAGAAAGTGTTCAAATAAAAACATATAGAGTTATTTATAACATCATTGATGATATTACTAATGCTATTAAAGGTATGCTTGATCCTGAGTATAAGGAAGTTGTTCTTGGCACAGTTGAAATAAGAGACACTTTCAAGGTTCCAAATATTGGAGTTATCGGCGGTGCTTATGTAACATCAGGTAAAGTTGTAAGAAATGCAGAAGTTAGACTTGTAAGAGATGGCATTGTAATTCACGAAGGTAAAATTTCATCACTTAAGAGATTTAAAGATGATGCCAAAGAAGTTGCGCAAGGATACGAGTGTGGTATTGGTATTGAAAACTATAATGATATTAAAGAGGGCGATGTAATTGAATGCTTCCAAATGGAAGAGATAAAGAGAGATTAGTAATATGGCAAAAAGTTTTAAAAAAGAAAGGTTAGGGGGAGAAATTCAAAAAATTGTTAGTCTAATGGCAAACAGTGAACTGAAGGACCCTAGAGTTTCTGAAAATATGATAAGCATAACTGGAGTAGACGTTTCTGGCGATGGAAGCTATGCAACAATATATCTAACATGCTTTGCCACAGGTGACCAGAAAGAAAGAAAAGAGCAAGAAGTTCTTGAAGGATTAGAACACTGTAAAGGTGTTATAAAAAAAGAAATCTCTAAGCAAGTAAAGGTTAGACATATACCAGAGCTAAGATTTAGAATTGACAAATCACTTGAAACAGGCATGCATATTGATGAATTAATATATAACCTAAACAAGGGAGAGTAAGAAATGACTCTAAAGAATAATACATTTAGAGAAATATGGGAAGAATTAAAGAAAGGAGAAGCAATTCTCCTTTTTCCCCATATATCCGTAGATGGCGATGCATTAGGATCTTCACTTGCCTTATGCAAGGCTCTTAGAAATGAGGGAAAAGAAGCCTATGTTCTTCTAGAAGACGAAATTGATGATTATCTTAAATTTTTAAAAAATGAATATGTTATATTTTTAGGCTCTGATGATAAGCTAATAAATAGTTTAAGAGACAAATATCTTGTTACAGTGCTTGTAGATTGTAGTGATATGGGGAGGATTCCAAAAAGAGAAGAACTTTTTAAGGAAGCAGACATTAGAATTACACTTGATCACCATAAAACAGCTGACTATCTAAGTGATTTTAACTACATTGATAGTAAGGCTGCAGCAACAGGCGAAGTGATTTTTGATCTTATATCTCAAAACAATGCTACTTTTGATGAAGATATTGCAATTGGGCTATATGTAGCTATCTCTATGGATACAGGAAACTTTCAGTATTCTAATACAACTAGTAAAACCCATGGTATTATGTCTAAGTTATATGAGTGCAGGGAAAGCTTTTCAGATATAAATGTGAAACTGCATGAAAATGTACCTTTTAAGGTACTAAAGCTTACAGGTAGACTACTTGAGAGCATTGAACTTTTTGCAGAAGGTAAGGTTGCTGTTGTCACTGTTACACAAAAACTTCTTAAGAAAACAGGCTGCATGATGGGCGATTCTGAAGGAATAATAAATACACTTCGGGCAATTGAAGGTGTTGAAGTTGCCATTGTTATTAAAGAAAAATCAGACAATGTTAAAGCTAGTCTTCGTTCGAAAAGCTATTTTGATGTAGCTGAAATCTGTCAAAAACATGGTGGAGGTGGTCATACGAAGGCCGCTGGATTTACTAGCAATGATAGTGTTGAGGCAGTTAAAGATCTACTAGTTAAAGAGATTGGAAAAAGCCTATAGTTTATTAATGTATTTGAAGGTTTGTGAATTTTAGTTTGTTGGTAAAACATATAAGGAGACTTAATTGAACGGCATAATTAATGTGTATAAGGATAAGGATATGACATCTCATGACTGTGTGGCTATTGTTAGAAGGGCAACAGGAGTAAAGAGAGTTGGGCATACTGGGACTTTAGACCCTATGGCAACTGGTGTTTTGCCAATCTGTATTGGTAGGTCAGCGAGAGTAATGGATTATACTGATTTAGATAAGAAAGAATATAGGTGTGAGTTTAAACTAGGTGTAAAAACCGATACTATGGATATTTGGGGAGAAGTACTAGAGGAAGTAGAACCAACACATGTTACTTTCGATGAGGTAAGAAGTAAGGCCTTAAATTTTCTTGGGGAAATACGTCAAGTTCCACCTATGTATTCGGCGCTGAAGGTAAATGGACGTAAGTTATATGAATATGCAAGAGAGGGAAAAGAAGTCGACATAAAACCTAGAAAAGTAAACATATATGAATTGGAAATTGAAAAGGTTGAATTTCCAACAATTACAATGAGGGTGCTTTGTTCGAAAGGAACATATATTCGTAGTCTTTGCACAGATTTTGGTGAAGCCCTAGGCAATTTAGCTACAATGACTGCGCTTGAAAGAACAAAATCAGGTCGATTTAATGTTGACGATTCTATTAATATTTTTGATATAAAGGAGATGGAGAAAGAAGAAATAGCGAAACTTCTTCTTGCAGCAGATTATCCTCTAATGCATTTTGGGAAAATATTTTTAAACGATAGAAATTCATATAGATTCTTAAATGGTATGAAAATTGCAATTAAAGAAATTATAATTGAAGAACCTGAAATAGAAATAGAGCATAAAGAATTTGCAAATAAATATAGAATTTATGATAAAAGTATGTTTATAGGAATCGGTAAGGTAGAAGAAGGCATGCTACGTGTAGACAAAATGCTATTTTAAAAGGAATAAGAATGAGAATATTTAATAGTTTAGATGAGGTAAACAATATAGAAGAAACAGTTCTTGCTCTTGGAAATTTTGATGGTATTCACAAAGGACATCAAGAAATTATAAGAAGAACTGTAGAAAATGGAAAAATTTCAGGGTATAAAAGTGCGATTTTTACATTTGCTAACCATCCGAGAAATTTGTTTGATAAACTAAGTGTAAAGAATATATTACCATCAGATGAAAAAATTAATATATTACGAGAACTTGGTGTTGACTACATGTTCAACATACCTTTCGATGATATTATCAAAGAAACTAGTCCAATAGATTTTATTGATAAAATATTAGTGGAAACACTGAGAATGAAAGAAGGTTACTGTGGATTTAACTACAGGTTCGGAGAAAAAGCAAGTGGTACTCCAGCGGTTTTAATTAAGAGGGGTAAAGAAAAGGGATTTGGACTTCGTCTTTTATAGCCTTATCTAATTGATGGAGTATTGGTTAGCTCTAG
>CAYJFM010000072.1:0-5079 GCA_964369805.1 uncultured Oscillospiraceae bacterium | reverse complement strand
AACTAAAATCCCTATATTTTAGTGATTGTTAGTTCTTTTTTGGGAATGTTTCTTCAAAAGTTTTTTCTCCACCTGTTAAGGCAACTACATCTCTAACATGTCCAGTCTTTCTTGCTATAATTCTTACTAGCATCGGTATTACAAATGCCGATACAGCTAAAGTGAATAGGAATAGATCGCCAAAGGCAAAAGCTACTAGAGCCCCAATTTGAACAATTGCTGCAAACCATGGTATCCAAGTTTGGTTTTTACTAATATGAGCTTTTAGTAATCCGTTATTAATGTCTCCCTCATATCCGTTTTTCTTTAGTTTATTTCTGAAAATAATTTGGCTAAATAAGATACCAATCCAAGCTAAAGCTCCGGTAAACCCTGACATTGATAGTAGTATTTCATATAGAAGATCTTCATAGATAAATCCTGTCATTAGCACTAACCACATTGGAATAAGTGTGAAGATAACTGCATTTCTAGGAGTTTGTCTTTTATTTAATTTTCCTAGGAATTTAGGTGCAAGTCCTTCAATAGCTAATCCATATAAACATCTAACTGTTCCATAGAAACCTGTATTAGCACAGCTAAATGCCGCAATTAGTACAACTCCCGATAAGATAGCCGCAAAGAAATCTAGGTTATATGCCTCAAGAACTTGAGCAAATACAGATCCATCTAATGTTGCATCTTGTGTCGAGAAAATCATGATCATTAAGAAAATTGGAACTAAGTATAGTCCTACAATACGGTATGTAACGCTTTTACAAGCTTTTGGTACTGATTTATCTGGATCTTGAGCCTCAGCTGCTGCAAGACCAACAATCTCTGTACCTTGGAAAGTTACAAGTACTGTAGTCATACCAATTAGTATTACACCAATTCCATGAGGGAATAGTTCCCCAAAGAAAGTTGCATCAGAGCCAAAGTTTACTTGAGCTCCAAGGAAGCCATCACTTCCCCATAGTCCAACCCAGATACCAAAGGCAACTATGATAAATAAGATAATCGTAATTACTTTTATTATTGCAAGTACTGACTCAATTTTTGCAAATACGTCTACTGCAGTAAGGTTGATAATTGTTAATAGTGCAAGTGCACCTATAGAATATGCCATTAAGTTTCCTGGGAAGAATACATTAATTACAATCCCAGCGGCTATTGCTTCTGAAGGTACATAACATACCCAGTTGAACCAGAAGGCCCAGCCGAATCCCGTGGAGAGGGTCTCCCCAGTAAATTCGTTAGTATAGGATACAAAGGACCCTTTTCGAGGTAGGTTTACTAATAATTCCGCATAAGCAATCATAACACCATAAACAACAAAACCTACTACTGCAAAGGCAATTAATACAGCTGGACCCATGTCCGCCATCATTGCACCTACACCTAAGAAATAACATGAACCAATTACACCACCAAGCCCAATGAAGGTTACTTGCCAGCCCTTAATACCTCTTTTCAGCTCGGTATTCTCCAATGGTTCCGGAGTGCCTACTGCTACTCTTTCATTTTCCATTAAATTTCTCCTCTCAATATAAACAAACCATTTACCCATAACGTTATCCAGAAGTATAAATTCGCTGCTTGCTTACCAAATGGACAACTCTTAATATGATATGACTATTTTGTCACAATGCTACTTACTAGTCAATAAATTATGTATATTTAAACATTACCTTCTTGCTTACTTTTTAATGTTTTTTTTACTTTTTTGCCATTTGCCCTAATTTAAGCTTATATGTTGAATTTTCAAGGTTTTCAAAATTTTCAGACAATTTGTTTTCTCAGGTTTTGTTATTTTTTACTACCTATTTTTGCCTATTTTTACTTTTGTTGTTTATTATTACAATTATTTATTCAGAGTTTTCTATTTTTTGAGCATACTAATTATACTTTTAGTATTTCTTAGTATTTTAATTTAACAAGCTTGCTACTTACACTGTATATTCATGTATAATTATGCACAACTTTTTAAAAAATAACCTCTTAAGAAATTTACTCTTAAGAGGTTATTTTTTACATGGTTTTATATGGTTTTTCTCTACTAAATTTTCAATACAATTTAGATTTATAGTTCTCGTCTACCTTCTACAGCTTTTAATAAGGTAATCTCATCCACATACTCAAGGTCTCCTCCAACAGGAATTCCATGGGCTATTCTAGTGACTTTTATTCCCGAAGGCTTTACTAACTTTGCAATATACATTGCTGTTGCCTCTCCTTCTATGTTTGGATTTGTTGCCACTATTATTTCTTCCACATCTGATTGTTGAAGTCTCATAATTAAGGTTTTTAAATTAATATCCTCAGGACCAACGCCATCCATTGGTGAGATAACTCCATGAAGTACATGATATGTTCCATTATATTCTTTAATACGCTCCATAGAAAATACATCTTTAGGTGTTTCTACAACACAAATCCTGCTAGAGTCTCTTTTTACATCCTTACAAATTTTACATGGATCTTCATCTGTAAGATTTCCGCATATTGAACAATATTTCATTATTTTTTTTGCATCAACAATAGACCTAGCTAAATCTTCACCTTCTTTTTCTGAAATTGATAAAATGTGAAAAGCAAGCCTTTCAGCACTTTTATTGCCAATGCCCGGCAATTTAGATAACTCACCTATCAACTTTGAAAGTGGTTTACTATAATTTTTCATAACTTTCCCTATAGGAGCCCTGGTGGAAGTCCTAAGCCTGCTGTTACTTTGTTCATTTCTTCAGCTGATTTTTCTTCCATGGTTCTCAATGCTTCATTTGTTGCTGTCATAATTAAGTCTTGTAACATTTCAATATCATCTGGGTCTACAACCTCTGGTTTTAACTCAATACTAGTTAATTCTTTATTTCCATTTACAGTTACCGTTACAGCTCCTCCACCAGATGAAACCGTTTCTTCCATCTTGGCAATTTCATCTTGCGCTGCACCCATCATTTTCTGCATTTGCTGCATCTGCTGCATTTGATTTTTCATATTTGGTGCTGCTACCTTCTGCTTTTTACCTGCTCTCATTCCTTTTCCCATTTTTTTCCTCCTAATTATTCTTCTGTTATTTTTATACCTAGGGCGTTTTCAATTTGCTTAACCTTATCACTTGGTTCAGATTTTTTTATACCCTCCGCGTCCTTGAAATTTAATCTTCTATCATATCCAGTATGCTTTTTAAATAACTCCTCTACTACGCCTTTGTACTGCTCTAAATAAGTTTTTGCCCCTATTCCTGCATCTAGTACAAAATGTTTTTCAGTTATCTCAACTAGCTTAGCACCATAATTTAATATGTTAAAACTAGCCCTTTCCTTAGCACCGTCCTCTACAATTTTTTGCCAGGCTCTATCTAAGTCTATATGCGTCATATTAACTGATTCTAACCTATCCACATCTTCTCTTTGTTTTTCTCGTCTAAAGTTATCTTGTGCAAAGCTTTCTTGTGAAGATTCATTTCCTTCTGCCTTTTCTATCTCCCTTGCAAGTATTTCTTCAAGAGTTAGTTTTTTACCTGATATTTGATTTTCTTTAGGCTTTCCTTCTGTTTTTACTGTTTCTTCGCTGTCTGTCCTATTATTCCAAGGAGGTTCTTCGCTATTCCCACTATTCTTGCGTGGATTATCTAAGGTATTCCCTTTCAATACCGCATCACTTTTATCAAGTTCTGGAAAAAAGCTTGGTGGTTCTTCATTACTAGTTGCTTCCCATAAGTCAATAGGTGCCTCCGAAGGCCTCTCCCACGGCGGAAGTTCCTCCGCTTGCATTGTAACTGACTCCTTTTGAACTTGTGCTTGCACCTGCTTTTGTGCCTCATTTTGAGTTTCTATCTGCGCTCTTGAAAATTCCGGCCTTTGAATCACTTTTGGTTGAGCAGAATAATCGTCTTTACACAATTTAATAAAGGCAATTTCAAGAAGAATCCTTGGTTGCGTTGATGTTCTAGCAATCTGAATATTTTCAGCAATTATATTTATACCCAAGTTAATGTCTTCAATATCAATATACTGGGCCTGCTCTTTAAGTCTTTCTATATTCTCAAGAGACATATTTATGACTTTTTCTGGTGCTCTTACAAATTTTATCATCAATAGGTTTCTATAGTGATTCATCCATCCCGACATTATTTGTCTAGGGTCTTTCCCTTCAGAAAGTATTTCTCCAATCACTTTTATGCCTCGCGCTGTATCTCCCATCAAGGCAGCATCTGACAATTCAATAAAGGATTGATCATCTACTGTCCCTAAGGCTTCTAAAACATCATTTCTACTTACCTGCTTCTGGCCAAAAGATATGCATTGGTCCAAAAGTGTTAAGCCATCTCTTGCTGAGCCGTCTGCATTTACAGCAATAATTCTTAAAGCATCATCATCTATCTCTACACCTTGCTCTTTGCAAATATTTTTCATACTACCCAATAGTTCTTCCTCTGGCACCCTTCTAAAGTCAAGTCTAAGACACCTAGATAGTATTGTAGCCGGCAGCTTATGGGGTTCTGTAGTCGCCAAAATAAAGGTAACATATTCTGGTGGTTCTTCTAAGGTTTTTAAAAATGCATTAAAGGCACTAGCCGATAACATATGCACCTCATCTATTATATATACTTTTTTTGTCCCCATTGCTGGTGGATATTTCACACTTTCCCTAATTTCTCTAATATTATCTACACCATTATTCGATGCAGCATCTATTTCAATTATATCAAGATAAGTTCCTTCTTTTATTGATACGCAGTTATCACATACTCCACAAGGTCTTTCTCCATCAGAAAGACAATTAACTCCTTTTGCTAAGAGTCTAGCCGTTGTAGTTTTACCAGTACCTCTTGTTCCACAGAAAAGGTACGCATGGTGAATTTTGTTTTCTTTAATTTGATGCCTTAATATTTTTACAATATGCTTTTGCCCAAGCATATCTTCAAAGGTCTCAGGCCTATAAGCTCTATATAACACCTTGTACATACTTCTTCCTTTCTGTTTTACTTGAAAAATAAAATAAAATGCCCTTCGGTGGCCCCAACAGTTAAAAAAGGCTTGTCTGCGGCACATAGACGCTACCGCTTATTGCTGCTTCCTTCCGGACCTGACAAGG
>CAYJFM010000071.1:0-5087 GCA_964369805.1 uncultured Oscillospiraceae bacterium | reverse complement strand
ATTTACAATAGAGGGAAAAGACTTAATGGAGTTTGGTGAATTAAGGCTAATGGGAGAATTAGTGGACCCTGTAAACTACACTACTGCAAGTGGATCAATAATAGTTACTCTAAAAGGTGGCTATGTGAGTACTTTACCAGTGGGGACACATACTTTCACAGCAATGTTAGAAACTGAGATGGTTGATTTAAACTTACAAGTTGTAGCAACAGGTGAAACAACACCAGAATCGGTTCCAACAGATGCTCCACAAACAGGTGATAATACCAATGTAGCACTTTTAGTAGGCCTTATGATTATATCTTTAGCTGGAGTAGGTGTAGCTATTTATAGAAAAAAAGAAAATAATTAAATTACTGGTTTAGGCCATTAAAACTAAATAAAGAACTTTAATCGGAGGGGGTGTAATACTTACCTCCGATTATTGTTTTATTGTAGATAAAAAAAGAGTATACTAAAGAGCAGAAATAATGGATTTACTAGTGGAAAGAGAGGAAATGCACATATGGATTATATGAAAGCAGATTGCATATTTGAAGCACATAACAATAAAACTTGGCCACTTACATTTGCCGAGGAGCAAATGGCAGTAGAGCAGGGAATGGACCCTGAATCTGTAGCATACAATATAAATAAAGCTTTTAGGATTAAAGGCAATGTTAAAGTTTTGGAAGTAGAAGAGGCATTAAATAAGCTCCTAAAAAGGCAGCCAGTACTTAGGTCATATTTCCCTATGGAAGATGGCGCTATTACACATAAATGCGCGGATTGCTATAATATTTCTTTAGAGACTATTAAGTGTAATGAACATGAAGTAGAAAATGAAATTAGGTGTAGAAACATACCTTTTGATTTGGCAAATGGTAGACTTGTTAGAGCGGTACTTTTTTGCGTTGGCGATGGTGAATATATTTTAAATTTCACTTTACATCATATTATAATAGATAAAACTAGCTTTGATGTTTTTGTGTCAGATTTTTTTGGCTTTTTAGATAATGCAGAGCTCCCTGACCTTGGATTTACATATTTTGATAAGGAAACAAGGTATGAAAATGAAGTAGAAAATGAAAAAGCTGAGAGGGGAATTTTAGGACTTTTCCCTGAGGGGCTTCCAGAAAATGAGATGCCTACTGTTCCAATTAGGCCTAACAAACTTCCAGTTATTAATAGAGAAATATTAAAGAAAATAAGTACAAGTGAAGTTCATAAGGCTTCGAAGGCTTTTGTTGTTACTAACTATGAATTTTTGTTAGGAGTCTTAGGCTTAGTACTTGGTAAGTACTGTGGTTCAGAGAGTGTAGTAATTGGCACTGCAATGAGTGGTAGGATTAGAAAAGTACAGGAAGATGTAATTGGAATGTTTGTAAACGAAGTTCCTGTTCCTATGAAGCCAGTAGGAAACATGAAGCTAGGTGATTACTATGACTCTGTGAGAGAAACAGTTTCTGTTCTTAAGGAAAATCAAATATATCCTTTTGCAAAGGTTGTAGAAACTTTAGCTTCTGATAGAAATTCATCTAGAAATCCAGTTTTTGATCTAATGTTTAACTATATTCGTGAACCTAAACTGCCAAAGCTTGATAGAAAAGACCTTGAAGTGGCAAATGTTGAACTAAGCGGGCAGCAACTAGCTATGGATATACAGTTTGAAATTATTAAATATGGAAGCACTTACAATATATATTTAAGTTATTCTGATGAGCTTTATGAAGAAGAAGTAATGGAAAATTTTATGGAGCAATTCTTATGTACGCTAGAAAGAGTTTCGAAAGCCGCTTCGCCAAAAGAGATGTTGGTTGTAGATGCTGCAGAGCTTCCTGAAAAACAAATAAGTCAGCTGTTGATTGACTTTAGAGGGGACAGGGTCGAGGAAGGCTTTGGTGAAACTATCCTTAGCAGATTTAAAAGTCAGGTTGAAAAAACTCCAGATGAAACTGCTGTGGTTTTTGCAGATGAAAGGCTAACATATAGGCAGCTTGATGAGAAGGCAAATGCCTTAGCAAGTCATCTTAAAGAGCTAGGGGAAGATAAGGTTATTGGAATTATGCTTCATAGGAGCATTCAGTACCCAATTTCAACTATTGCTGTAATGAAAATAGGTGCAGCCTATCTCCCTATGGATCCAGAGTACCCATCTGAAAGACTTGAATATATGTGCAAAGATGCAGGGGTAAATACTGTTATTGGGCATGAAGATTTATTTGGAAAAATACCTGGATTTGAAGGTAGGTGTATAGACATTTCGATTTTAGAAAGTTTGCCAAGCTGTCGTGATGACTTTGCAGGGCCAACTCCTGAGGATCTTTTTATTTTGCTATACACATCGGGAACTACAGGTAAGCCAAAGGGTGTTATGCTTTTAAATAAAAATATAGCTAATTTCTGCACTTACTATAAAGATAAGGTTGGCCTAAAAACTGGTGAAAGAGTCCTTGCCTATGCGAGTTTTGGTTTTGATGCTAATATGCTAGACATGTATCCAACTTTGACTAGCGGGGCCACTCTACATATTATTCCTGAGGAGATGAGGCTAGATATTAATGGGATGGCAGAATATGTAGAATCTAACAACATTACCGCTGCCTTTATGACAACTCAGCTTGGGAGGCAGTTTGTAGAACTGAAAGATCCAAAATCCCTGAAGAAGTTTGCAGTAGGTGGAGAGACACTTACTCCTATTGAGCCTCCAAGGTTTGACTTTTACAATTTGTATGGACCTACAGAGTGTACAGTTGCAAGTAACTGTTTTACTGTGGACAAGCTTTATGATAGGGTGCCAATTGGTAAGCCAGTATATAATACGGATATTCATGTTATTGACAAATATGGAAGATTAGCACCAGTCGGAGTAGCGGGAGAACTTTGTATAGCAGGAATTCAGGTGTCGAAGGGTTATTTGAATAGAGAAGACTTAACAGCAGAAAAGTTTGTGGAGAATCCTTTTAATAGTGAAGGCGATTTTAGCAGAATGTATAAAAGTGGTGATGTAGTTAGGTACTTACCTAGTGGAGATATTGATTTTGTAGGTAGAAAAGATTTTCAGGTTAAGATTAGAGGCTTTCGTATTGAGCTTACTGAAATTGAAGGAAGAATAAGAGAATATGAAGGCATTACAAATGCTGTAGTCTTAGCAGTTGACAACGCCGCTGGTGGAAAGAGAGTAGTTGCATACTTTGAGGCAAGCATTGATGTAGCAGTAGAAGATTTAAATAGATTTATTGAAGAAAAACTACCTTCGTATATGGTTCCATCTGGTTCAATGCAGCTTGAGAGAATTCCTTTAAATCAAAATGGCAAGGTTAATAGAAAAGAGCTTCCTGAAATAAAAATAAAGGCAGAAGAAATGGTACCTCCAGTAAGCCAGATGGAAAAGAAAATTCATGAGATTATAAGCTTGATTATTGGAACAACAGAATTTGGTATAACAACAGACCTGATGTATGCAGGGCTAAACTCACTATCCTCGATAAAGGCGGCAGCTCTTATTTCTGATGAGACAGGAAAGAAGCTATCTACTTTAGATTTGATGAGGGAAAAAACTATTACTAAGATAATAAAGCTGCTTGAAGGCTTAGATAGTTTAGAAAAGGCGTCATATGAAAAAAGAGATAAATACCCATTAACTGAAAATCAGCTTGGGCTATATTTTGCATATGCAAAGGATCCAGAATCATTAGCATATAACATTCCTATTGATTTTTGTTTTGGAGAAAACATTGATGAAAATAGGCTAAAAGAAAGTATACTGAGAGCCGTGGATGCCCATAGCTATATTAAAACTAATTTTGAGATGGATGGTAAAGAGCCAGTACAAGTTCCAAGAGAAGATAGAGAGATAGAAATTCCAATAATTAAATGTGCAAAAGACGAATATGAAGTGATCAAGAAGCTATTTACAAGGCCGTTTAATATTTTTGTAGGGCCACTTTTTAGAGTAGAAATTGTAAATGTAGAAGGGAGCACATATGTTTTGATGGATGCTCATCATATAATTATGGATGGGGGATCTATTGAAATACTATTAAGAGACATTGTTGCTGCATATAATGGAAAAGAGATAGAAAAAGAAACTTTTACAAGTTTTGACTTGGCTCTAAGAGAAGAAAATATAATTACTTCAAAAGAATATAGTGCTGCAAAAGAGTTTTACCATGAAAGGTTAATGGACTGTGAAGGCGCTACAATTATACCTTCTGATAAAGATGGTATAGAAAGTCCTACTGCAAAAATAGTCACTGCATCAATAAGTAAAGATAAGATTGAAAAAGAATCAATAACATCTGGAATTAGACCTTCTAACATTTTCTTAGGAGCTTTAACTATTGTTGCTTCGAGACTTGCAGCTACCAAAACAGGTAGAATTGCAACAATAACAAATGGTAGGGATGGTATTGAAACTCAAAACAATTTAGGAATGCTTGTAAAAACCCTTCCTTTTGCTATAGACACAGGAAAACAGAACTCTAAAATATTTTTAGGTAAAGTGCAAGAAGAAATGGAAAAAACTATGCAAAATCAAGCTTTTTCATATGTTCATGTATCTGCGGAATATAATTTTAATGCACAGATACTATATGCATACCAAGTAGGAGTGCTTACAAGTTACATGGCTGGGGACAATATAGTGAAAATGGGAGAAACAACCAGGCAGGATTTAAAATTCCCAATTACTATAAATCTTTTGGATGACGAAGATAACTTTATTGTTGAATTGGTATATGATAACTCAAAATTTACTGAAGAGCTAATGCAAACAATGGCGGATTCTGTGGCTGTGGTAGCAGAAAATCTTTTAAGTTCCCAAAGCAGAGACATAACAAGCATTTCAATACTAACTAGCAAACAAGAACAGAAAATAGCTTCTTTTAACAAAGATATAGTAGAAACTAAAGAAAAATCTCTACATAGCATTTTTGAAAAATGGGCAGAAAAAGCTGAGAGTGCTACGGCTTTGATTTGCAATGGAAAAGGACTTACATATAAAGAGGTAAATGAAAAAGCAAATTCTGTAGCAAATGCTTTAATTGACTTAGGTGTCAAAAAAGAGGATAGGGTGGCATTTATACTCCCAAGAACAGAAAATATTT
>CAYJFM010000070.1:0-5124 GCA_964369805.1 uncultured Oscillospiraceae bacterium | reverse complement strand
ACATCCGACGCACGGTTTAGGAAACCGACGCTCTATCCCCTGAGCTACGGGAGTCTATCTTTATTAATTATACATAAAATAATCAAAAAAGCAAGATAAGAAAATAATATAATAGTGATGATAGAGATAGAAAACCCTAGCTATAACATTTAGAAAGCTAGGGCTTATTGACTTAAAGTTTCATAATTAATAATAGTTATATGTTATAGTTCATAACATGCATCTGCTCTCTTTGCTACAGTGGGAGAGTGAGTAACTATTATTATACACTTATCTTCCTCTTTTGCTAACCTTGTGAAAATATCGATAATATTGCTTTGTGTTGCGCCATCAAGATTTCCTGTAGGTTCATCAGCGAGAATTACATCTGGATTGAAAGCTAGGGTTCTTGCAATAGCAACTCTTTGCTGCTCGCCTCCGGAGAGTTTTAAGACTTTTCTATGGATCATGTCTCCTTGCAAACCCACATCTGCCAATAGCTTTTCTGCCTGCTTATGCTTATCCTTAATATCCTTGCCACTAATATCCATGGATAGGATTACATTTTCTATAGCTGTAAGGTGAGGAATTAAGTTGTAGGCTTGGAATATTACTCCTACATATTTGGACCTATAATCATATTGGTTTAGTTTTGCAACATCATCCCCCTTATATAAAATCTTGCCTTTCTTTGGGCGTACTAGCCCTGACAGCATAGAAAGCAGTGTTGTTTTCCCCGCTCCAGATTTGCCGACAATTGCATAAACCTTACCTTTATCAAAGTCATAATTAGTTTCTTTGAATATATATTTATTTTCGTTATAATAATAGTCTACGTTTTCAACTTTAAATATGCTCATAATTTGCCTCCTATGCACGTTCACTCAGTATTTTTAGCGGGTCATATCTTAGTATTGATACTAAACCAATAACACTTGCAACTATGGATAGGAGCACTCCTAGTCCCATTAGTTGAAGAAGCATTACTATGTCAAGACTGGTTTCTATTGTGTCCACATATTCAACATCATTGATACCTCCAGTTTGATCAAATCCGCCTTGTCCGCGGCCAGGGCCACCTTCGTTGCCACTAAAATTTCCACCAAAGTTTCCAGCAATTTCTTCAGAAGAAGAACTTAGACTTTCAACTTGATCAGCAAGCAAGACCTCTCCGACAGGGGTTGCTAGTAGTAAGCCAAGGGACGTTCCGAGGACTACTGCAACAAGGGTAATAATTAAAACTTCACTTAAGAATTGTGCGGCTACTTTTTGCTTGTTCATACCTATTGCTGCAAGGACTCCAATTTCATACTTTCTTTCCCTTATTGTGAATAGGTTGAAAATAACAAGTATGATACCTCCAATTATTAAAACTATAATAAAGAATATCATTGTGAAACTGCTCAGGTTCTCTAAAGGTAGAAGAGTTTGTTCAAAAGCAGAAACATCCTGAGAAGACACCATATACTCATCCATGTTAAGCCCCAGATTTGATAACTCATCTTCGAAGGCAACCATAGCATCAGGATTTTCTAAGACATAAGATGCGCTAATATTTAAGTTATATGCAGAACTTGTATCTTCACCAGTAAATTCATTGGCTACAGACACAACTTTAGTTTCAGAAGCTTCTACAATACTTTGCAAAGAAGTATAACTTATATATATATCATTTGCATATGAATCTGTGCTTTCACATGAAAAAATGCTTGAAACGATGAATGTTGTAGAGTCATCTTCATTATTAGGATTTACAAGGGTAAAAGAATCACCGACTTGAAGTGCATTTAGTGTTGCAACTTCCTGGCTAATTGACGCAGAGTTAGTATTGTCATCAATGTCGAACATTTCTCCATCTTCGATTATAGTAGTTCCATCAACAAAACCTGTCATGGCGTCGTGGGAACTATAGCCGACAATAGAGAAATCTCCTTGCGATGCACCCTGTGGTAGGCCGCCACCTCCACCTCTCACCTCTTGCCCAGTGCTAAGAGCATAGCTCTCAAAACTATCATCTGCTGCATTTAAGCCAAGCTCTGCTGAGTAATAAAACCCTAGCACACTTTCAGCATTACTGTAAGTTTCCAAGTCTTCTAAAGAAAGCCCTTCTTGGAAACCTTCCATAGCTGCCATCATTGAATCCCTATCCTGCATGCCTTCTTGGCCGCCCATCATAGCCTCTCGATCTGGTGCAATTTGAGCTGTTATACTCATATTCTCTAAGGTAGTAGTTCTGACTTCGTCTGAGCTGTTTTTGATGCTAAGTGCGAGACAGGCAGAAAGGACAATAATAAATATTAAAGTAAATATTAAAATTGATCTACCTTTTGATCTTCTGAGATTTCTAAAAGCGTTTTTTACAATGTACATAAAATAAGTACCTCCTTTAAGTTTAATATATGTATCTACTCCTAGTATAGTGATTACATATGTGGCAAGGTTGACTAAAGTAAGTCAAAACTGTGTCATTAATTAATTTAATAAGAGTGCAACGCATATATTTTATTTTAAATAATTGGTTACACTTTCTATAAATAGGGTATAGACATATAGCAATCAAAAATTATATACTACATATAGATAAATGGAGGAGGAAGCAAATGGTTACAGTAACAGGAAACTTACCAGAAAAAGAGCAGCAAGCATATATCGACTACATAGAAGAAAAGTATAACAGGAAGCTAGAAAGTATAGATATCACTATCGATGAAGAAGATTATGCTAATATCACTTACAAGTTCGTACCTGCTAATTTCGAAAGAATTAGAAGGATTACAGGCTACTTGGTTGGAACAATGGGCAACTGGAATGATGCTAAGCAAAGTGAAGAAGCAGATAGAGTGAAGCACTCTTAAGGACAAAAGTTCTTTTAAGCAAAAGAGGGAAAACCTCGATAATAAGCAAAATTTATATTTACCAAAGAAATGCCAGCAACACTCGCTGGTGTTTTTTATGCTTTAAACTGTGCAGTCGTACAGTCATAGAAAGCAATGAATAAACTTCGGAGTTCACCAAATTAAGGTATAGAAAAACTCTATGCGATATTGATATCTATAGTCTTTACTTATAATGCGATCTAGCATTTTACACTTCAACGGGTTTTGGTATAATTATAAAGATAAGAAATAAAATATGTGGTTATAACTTGGAAGGTAGTACTTACTATCAGGTATAAAAAGGAGTTTACAGTGCATTTTATGGCACTGTATAAAAAAATATGACAGAGATTGAATTTGAAGAAGGGATCAAAGAGGGACTATTGATAGTAATTTCCTCAGATAAGTTTGGAGACGGAGGAGAAGAGCTGGGACTTAACCTAATGAAGAACTTTATTTATTCACAGAGAGAAGCGGATTTAAAGCCTGAAGCAATGATTTTCATTAATAACGGCATTAAGCTGACCATTAAGGAGTCGCCAGTACTTGATCATTTACAAGCATTAATTGAAGACGGAGTAGAAATTTGGACATGTGGAGCCTGTCTTGATTATTATGACAATCAAGATGACTTAGCTGTTGGAGAGGTAACTAACATGTATAGTGTGGTTGAAATGATTAATGCTGCAAAATCAGTAGTGAATCTATAGGAGAGCATTGATGAGCCAAAGCAAAGAGATAGATTTTTACTTGTTAACTTTTAAGTCGGTGACCGATGCCATTGCAGCAGAGAAATCATATAAAGGTAATGTCATCGCACAAATTATACCCGTACCGAGAGCTATTAGTGAAAGCTGTGGAATGGCACTTAGACTAGATAAGGCTACAGAGAGTCAAGCTTTTTCGCTTTTTGAAGAAACATCGGATGCGATTTTTCTTTATGCGATGGGGCCAAGGGTAAAAGGTAAAAGAGAAGCAACGTTATTGAAAGAAAAATAGAGGATATATATATGAAATACTCACAAAGCGTAGATACACAGAAAACAAAAAAAGATGCTGAAAGATTATATAATGAAGGGCTATACTGTTCAGAAGCAATTGTTAAAAGTATTATAGATAACTATAACTTAGATGTTTCTGAGGATGTAATTAAGTTGGCATCAGGATTTCCTGTTGGCATTGGAGGGTCAATGTGCACTTGCGGGGCAGTATCAGGAGCAGTTATGACCTTAGGATTGTTCTTTGGTAGAACAACACCAGGAGACCCTGCTGTTACAAAGTGTATGGAGTTAAGTAAAGAAATTCATGATGAGTTTGTGCGAAAAAATAAAGTGTTATGCTGTAAAGTTCTAACGCGAGGGATGGAACTTGGAACACCTGACCATATGGCACAGTGTACTAAATTTACAGGAGAGGTAGCAGAGCATCTTTCTAGTATTTTGGTTAGAGAATTAAAACTAACAGATGCTTCTATTAAGTAAGTAGGGGATATAATTGAAGATGGAATTTAAAAAGCAAAAAAATTGTTATATCAATTTTTTGCTTTTTTATTACAGCATGTTATGGTATAATATGTTTGTTATGCGCCTGTGGCGGAATGGCAGACGCGCACGCTTGAGGGGCGTGTGGGAGACCGTGCTGGTTCGAGTCCAGTCAGGCGCACCAGACCTATATAATCCGAATCAAACACGACAGATAATACCTGTTGGTGATGGTTTCGGATTATTTTATTTTGAGGAGAATAAGGGCTAAAATTATAGGTGAATTATGTACAAAAAACAATTAAAATCCTTGAAAAAGAAAAACGTCTATGATATAATCAAATGTATAATGTGAAAAAATTCAAAGTATAATGCAAAAAAATTCAAAGTATAATGCAAAAAAAATGAGCTGATGTAAAGGTCGGAAATTCTAGAGAATTTGTATGCAAGTTCTATTAATTTTGTTCCGCTTATTAAAGCAGACATTCAAAAGGAGAAGACTAATGAAAAACAAAAAAATAGCATTGATTCTATCAATACTAATGATTATTGGTATATTGCCTGTGCAATCATTTGCCAATGGTTTGACGCTAACAGGAGATGCCGGAGCTAGCAGTGGAGGAAGATCACATAGCATTGCCACCTTTGACTTAACTTGGAAAGGTAGCACGGAGGCACATAATGAGCTGATTCTTAACCCTCAGTCAGGAAACAGCGGTCTTGAAAAAAGCTATGCAATAGCTAATGTTTCCTTTTCTATTGGAGGAGATGAAACTTTAGCGCCTTTT
>CAYJFM010000069.1:0-5425 GCA_964369805.1 uncultured Oscillospiraceae bacterium | reverse complement strand
AGCAAAGTTCTTAGTTTTGGACTATATAAAAAAAAGAGTTTGGCTCTTTAAAACAAGTAAAAAACCTACATAATAATATATGAAGGTTTTTTTATAATTAAAGGAGGTGAATATGATAGATATAAAAAAAATTAGAAGAGAGTTTCATAAGTATCCTGAAGTTGGATGGAAAGAAATAAGAACTAGTGCTAGAATACATGAAATTTTAAAAGACTTAGGATATAAAACTATTCTGACAGGTAGTGATGTTGTAGATGCAGATAAAATTTTACATTTAGTCAAACCTTCAGAAGAAGAAAAAAAAGAACTCATGAAAACGGCAATTAAACAAGGTGCAAATACAAAGCTTGTAGAAGAAGCCTGTGGAATGCCAGGAGTTATTGCTGAGTTTGATACAGGTATTGAAGGTGAAGTTACTGCCTTTAGGTTTGACATTGATAGTCTACCCTATAATGAGTTTCAAGGAGACGGTTACGAACCTAGTGAAAAAGGATATGCTTCCATAAACAATGGTGCAACTCACAGTTGTGGTCATGATGGGCACACAGCTATAGGTATTGGTATTGCAGAAAAACTTATTAACGGAAATTATTTAAAATCTGGAAAAGTTAGGCTTATATTTCAGCCCGCTGAAGAAACTTTTTCTGGAGCAGAGTCTATAGTTTCAAAAGGACACTTAGATGATGTAACACATTTTATTGCTCTGCACTTAGCCCTTACCGCTGAAGGAAAACCATTGCCATCAAATTCAATGTGTTGTGGCTGCAATGACTTTTTAAGTGACCGTCAGTTAGATGTTTATTATACTGGAAAAGCAGCTCATCCTTGTGGCGCTTCACAAGAAGGCAAAAATGCACTACTTGCTGCATGCACAGCAGCCTTAAATTTACATGCAATTGCTCCTCATGAAGCAGGCTTATTTCGAATAAATGTAGGAGAAATTCACGGTGGAGTAGCACCAAACACAATTGCACCTGATGCTTTTTTAAGAGTAGAATACAGAGGTGAAACGCCAGAGATAACTGCATATGGCAGAGATCGAGTAGAGACAATTCTCAAAGCATCAGCTGATATGTATTCTACAGAAATGAAAATAGTTGACTACGGAGAAATTCCTGCTGGCAAAAGTGATAATAGTATGATGAAAATTATAGAGACAGCAGCAAAAAAAGTTCCTTGGTTCAATAATATTCATTTTGAAGGAAATGTTGGTGGTACTGACGATGCAACAGTGATGATGACAGCAGTACAAAAAAACTCTGGAATTGCAACGTATATTGGTATTGGAACTGACACGACCGACCCGGTTCATGGAGATCGATTTGACTTTGATGAAGATTGTCTAGAAGCAGCAGTAGATCTTTGCGTAAATGCTTTATCCAATATACATAAGTAAACTAAAGAAAGGAAGAATTATGAAAAAAATAAAAGAAAGAAAATTTCAAGTACCACATACATACGTAATCATTGGTACTATACTTTTAATTGTAACCATAATGACATATATTATACCTGCAGGGCAATACGATAGATATGAAGATGAGAACGGAAATCTTGTAGTTGATGGTAACTCTTTTGAATTTATTGAACAAACACCAGTAGGCCCTTTTGAAATGATAAAGTCTATTGGAGACGGAATGGTACAAGCAGCGGATATTATATTTTTTATTTTCTTCGCATATGGAATGGTATATATGATGATTAAGTCAGGTGCCTTCTATGGTGGAGTAGGTGTACTTATAAGAAGACTACGAGGTAGAGAGGTATTAATCTTCCCTGTATTTATGATTATTTTTGGTATTTGCGGATCTACCTTTGGCCTTTATGAAGAAGCGTATGGACTTATTCCTGCCTTTGTAGGTATAGCTATCGCTTTAGGCTATGATGGACTTGTTGGAGGTGCAGCAGTTGTATTAGGTACAGTAACTGGTTTTGCAGCTGCAACGCTTAATCCTTTTACAATTGGAATTGCACAGGGAATTGCAGGTCTTCCTATAGGTTCAGGTATTGGCTTTAGGATCATTTGCTTTATTATATTTGAAGCTATTGTAATTTGGTACCTAATGAGATATGCAAACAGAGTTAAACGAGATCCAGCAAACTCAATAGTTCAAAATGTACAGTTTAATGTAAAAGACGGTATGTCTCGTGAAGAGGTTGAAAGCCTTGAATTTAATTCTAGACATAAACTTATAATATTAGCTTTCGTTGCAACTATAGGTGTTCTTATTTTTGGAACTAGCCAATATGGATGGTACCTAAGTGAGCTATCTACCCTCTTCTTAATCTCAATGGTAATAATCGGATTAATTGCAAAGTTCAAACTAAGTGAAATATGTGATTATTTTGTAGAAGCTGTCAGAGATGTTATGTTTGGAGCTCTAGTTGTTGGTATAGCAAGATCACTTACTATTGTAATGACAGAGGGAAATATAATTGATACTATGGTTTACTATGCAACTACAGTATTACAGGATGTCCCTGCAAGTGTTGCAGCAATTGGAATGCTTATTTCACAAAACTTTATTAATTTCTTTATTCCTTCAGGATCTGGTCAAGCAGCAGTTTCCATGCCTTTAATGTTACCACTTGCTGATACCTTAGGAATTAGCAGACAGGTAACTGTGTTAGCCTTCCAATTTGGTGATGGTTTCTCAAATATGTTCTGGCCAACTGTTGTAGCTACAGAATGTGGATTAATGGGATTGCCTGTTCAAAAATGGTATAAGTTCATGCTCCCATTATTTGGAATTATTTTTGCAACTCAAGTAATCCTAATTACCGTTGCAACTCTAATTGGATATTAAAATAAGTAACATATTAAATAAAAAAACTACTAGCAAATAATGAGCCTCACTTTAAATTTATTGAGTGTTGTTCAATGCTGGTAGTTTTTATATACCTTTATAATTGTTCATCATTTCCAAAATAACGTTCATCAGCCTCAAAAACTTTACAAATACTGCTATAGTCACCATATACAATCAGCCTATCTCCATCCATAATAACATCATCAGCGTGTACTTTTTCAGTTTTCTTACTACTTCTCTCAATCAAGATTACCAAAATCCCATAATTTTCTTGCAAACCACTATTACGAATAAGTATATCACGAAACGTATTTGGAACTTTTTTAATATATACTTCAGCTATAGTATTCTTACCTCTATAGTCTAAAACTAAAATACGGTTCGCTACCTTTCTGAAGATCAACTTCTCTCCTAATCGCTCAATACTATTATTCAAGTATCGCTTTACCACATGATGTCTACTTAAAGCTTCTAAAATAATTAAAGCCACTAACGGTATTGATAACTGCCACCATAGTGTTCTTAATTCCAATTGGTTTAAAGATAAAAACACATTAACTAAGGCAGACATAACTGTAACAGTAAAAGCATAACCAAAAATCATAATTCGCCGCGCTAATTTTCTTCTATTCAAGGTTGATATAGTTATTTCACTCTCTTCTGTAGTAAAACCACAACCTGTTAATATTGAAACTACCTGAAACCTAGCGATTTCTTGTGGCAATCCTGTAAAACGAAATAGCACTGTAAACAAGTCTACAATTATTTGATATATTATTATTAGTATGACAAACAATGTAAGTGCGTTTAAAAAACTCATTTTAAACTCCTTTCTCCAATATTTAACTTAACATGTATTCTCTCTATTCAAAAACAACACTTTTTCTTAATACAGAAAGCGTAACTATAATAGCACACATAGAAAATATAACCCTAATACTAACAACTTAATATATCACAAAAGATAAAAACACACAATATTTCACTATGATAACACCTTGTCTAGCTTTCTCAATTATTGTTATTTCTAATATAGTATTCTTTGTATCAATACAGGGAGACAAGTATCATAATGAAGTTTTCACACGTCTTGATAGAAATACTATGGTATGATACAATAATATTGAAAACTCAATCAAAAGGAGAGAATAAAAAAGATGAAAAAAATATATAATAATAAAAATCTAAAAAATAAATTGATTAATATTAAAGGCTTCACATTAATGGAAATAATAATTGTAATAGCAATAATTGCTATTTTGGCAGTTATCGCAATCCCATCTATAAGCGGCTATGTTGAAGTAGCCAAAGAGACAAACGACTTACAAGTCGCATCAAATATTATTACAGCAACTCAAACAACAGTGGCCTTCAATACAACCGCCCTTCCAGAAGATGGGGTTATTGAAGTATTTTGGGCAACAGGTTATGGCCCAGGATCACCACATAACTTGCATCATAACAAGTTAATAGTTCGTGAAGCTGGAGGCACTACTAGAATTTCTGAATTCACAAAAGATGGTTACACTGGTGGTAAGATTTCAGCTGATGTAATGGAAGAGATACAAATATCTATGATAGAAACAATGACTCAAGATACTCCTCAAGACCAAGGTCATGGATATCTATTTGGAGTATTAGATGCTGCAAAATCAAAGGTAGCTGAGGAGAATAATTTTGCTATTCACATCCATACAGGTACTGGTGAAGTAGCCATGGCATACTCATCACAATTTGATGGAACAAAGAATGCTTGGATTGATGAAATAGGACTAAATATAACTCCAGCACCATAAGCTGGGCACTTCGGTTTATTTTCTCTTACACTCCACTATTCAAAGTGTAGTAATTCATCTAGCAAATTGGCATAATAAGTAGGCTAACATGTAGATTAACGTACCAATCAAAAGGAGAATATCAAAGCAAAATGAAAAATCTTTATAAAAATAAAAATTCAAAAAATAAATTGATTAACTTCAAAGGATTTACACTAATGGAGATAATCATTGTAATAGCTATAATTGCAATACTAGCAGTAATTGCTATTCCTCAAATTACAGGATATGTAGAGACTGCCAAAGAAGCTAGTGATTTGATGGAAGCAAGATCTGTCATATTAGCTGCACAGGTAGCCGTTGTTGAAGCTAGTTCATTTGGAGAAATCCCAGCAGGGACTATTGTGACAATAGGCTGGTCTACTAATCCTTCTAGCCCTACTTATGGAAAAGTATTTATTGGAGAGGCAGGTAATGAAGGTGAAAAATCCGCTGTTTTACCAAGCGGCTATGTGCCTAATAAAAGTAATGATTTCACTGGTATAAGAGATAGTATCATTGCTAAAGCTGGTGGAAAAGTAAGTGCTTTTACCTATCTAAATTATGGCTATATTGATTTTGAATTTCCTGATTCAAAAGCAGCTAGCAAAACTGCACTTTATATTCATATCGACTCCTCAACAGGAGAAATGGCCCTTGCAGGCCAACCTAGCAACGCAAATAAAAACTATTGGATAGATGAAATGGGACTAGATATTACTCCTGTACCGTAGCTCTAGATGATATTAATGGAGGACTAATGAGAAACGAATTTATTAAAATCACAGGTGCACGAGAAAA
>CAYJFM010000068.1:0-5467 GCA_964369805.1 uncultured Oscillospiraceae bacterium | reverse complement strand
TCACCAGTCAACAACCTATGAGGAAAACGGAACCTTTGTCATCGATTATGACTACGACGGCGGCTTTGTTTACGAAGAGCCAGAAGACGACTCTGAAAGTGAATATTCATATTAATATTAATACAAACAATAATACCCCGTGAAAATTTAACTAGTTTCATGGGGTATTTGTATAAGTTTGGTGTATTGAGCCCAGCAGGCAAATTAATGACTAAATAGTTTGACATATTTAGTTTTGCTGATATATAATCAACTTATAAAATTACTCCGAGCCTTATAACCCTAAAGTGTGTATAAGGCCAAAGGGTGCAGAAGAGGTTTTGCGCCTGCCATTTTGCGAAGGAGAAAAAGTATAGACTCTATTTTGGAGCATACTCTTCGTAAATGGCTGTAAAAAATCTAACTAAGTATAAAAATACGAAGAGATTTATAAGGAGGAAAAATGAAAAAAGGTAAAATCTTATTTGTCAATCTGACTACAAAATCTACAAAAACAGAAATATTAGATGAAGAAACTTATAGAAAATACCCAGGTGGATCTGCGCTGGGTATGTATTTAATGTTAAAAAATATGGATCCTAAAGTAGATGCATATAGTCCTGAGAATTTATTAATATTCTCCGTATCACCTCTTACAGGAATACCAATTAGTGGTCAAAGCAGAATGAATGTTACAACTAAAAGTCCGCTGACTGGAACCTGCGGAGACTCCCAAGTTGGAGGGTACATTCCTGCAGCATTAAAGGGAAATGGATATGATGCAGTTGTCATTTCGGGTATTTCAGAAACGCCAACCTATTTATATATTAATGAAGAACATGTAGAACTGCGTGATGCTAGTAATCTTTGGGGAAAGATAACTGGAGACACCGAAGATGGCATTGCAGAAGACCTTGGGCATAATAAATTTGAAGCTTCTGTAATTGGGCCAGGTGGAGAAAATCTGGTAAAATATGCTGCAATAATGCACCAAAGAAGTAGAGCTAATGGAAGAAACGGTGTAGGAGCTGTAATGGGTTCTAAAAAACTTAAAGCTTTTGTTGTGCAGAAAAAACCTCCATGCAAAGCGGTAGATCCTGATGGAATGAAGCTACTTACAAAGAATGTTAGAGAAAGAATGGCAGCAAACCCTACAATTGAAGGTCTTGCCGCTTATGGCTCTGCTGATACAGTAGAAGGAAATGGTGGAGAAGGATTTTTGCCTTCATACAATTGGAATGCTGGAACTTTAGAAAATTGGGAAGAAACAGGTGGAGTTGCCATTAAGGAAGGGGCTCTTAAGGAAAGAGAAACATGCTTTGCCTGTGCTATTAGGTGTAAGGCAGCTGTTGAAATCGAAGGTAAAGCGGACCCTGAGTATGGAGGCCCTGAATATGAAACCTGTGCAACTTTTGGGTCTTACTGTGGTAGTACTAATCTTGCAGATATTTGCGAAGCGAATCAGCTCTGTAATATGTACGGCCTTGATACAATTTCTTGCGGCGCTACAATTGCATGGGCAATGGACTGCTATGAAAATGGTATACTGAAAAAAGAAGACTTAGACGGCATAGAACTTAACTTTGGAAATAGTGCTGCCTTTGCACCTTTAATTAAAAAAATTGCTTTAAGAGAAGAAGGTGTGGGAAACTTATTAGCCGAAGGAAGCTATAGGGCAGCAGAAAAATTCGGAAAGGAAGCACTTGATCTAGTTGTTGCTTGCAAAAAGCAAGAATGGCCAGCTCACATGGTACAAATGAAGCCGAATTTGATTGTAAATTATGCAGTGAATCCTTTTGGAGCTGACCATCAATCCTCAGAACATGACCCAGCTCTTATGGCACCTGATGATGATCAAAACTGGATTTGGCCAAGTATGTTAGAGTCCTTTGAAAAATGTGATGAGTATGGAGTTCTTAATGAGAATAAAGCAAAGTTTGCATATACAACACAAAAATTTTACTCAGTAATGGATACACTTTGCCTATGTCAATTTGCTTGGGGACCATCTTGGCAATTATATGGGCCTGGTGACTTGCTAGACTTCTGTAAATATGGAATTGGCTGGGATGCAACTATTGAAGAACTCCAAGAAATTGGAGAAAGAAGAATTGTTATGATGAGACTCTTTAACAATGCTAATGGAATTACAAGGGCAGATGATACCGTGCCGAAAAAGGCATTTCTGCCAATAAAATATAATGATGGAGAGGTAGCCCAGCTTAAAGAAGAAGACTTTAAAGAAGCACTCGATGCTTATTACCAATATGCAGGCTGGGATGTTACTACAGGTATTCCCACAGAAGCTACAGTGAAAAAGCTAGGGCTTGATTGGATTTAGATAGGTTTGAGTATGAAAGTAATTGTAAACAAGAAAGAAGAAAACTTAGAGGAAGGCACAACTATTAGAAAAATTCTGGAGCTAAGAAACAACAAAAGACCAGCTGTGTGGGTCAATGGAAGACAGCTTTTAAAATCAGAGTACGACACCTATACAATACAAGAAGGTGACAATATTAAAATTCTAAAAATAATGGCAGGCGGATAGTCTAAAAGGAAAAAACTTAGAAAAAGCACATTATAACATTTTAATAGCCCAAAATTCAATTTCACGAAGGATTGAATTTCGGGCTGTTTTATATTGGCTAAGCAAAAGACTATATGAGACTAATTTGCACTTATTTATTTATTTATTTATTGCTGATTAATTAATGAATTGAACTGAATTATTGACAATATTATAATTAATATGATAAAATCGTGAAACAAAAGTGAAGAAGGTGTGAAGAGAGGGCGCGGTTAGGGGAATATGAAATATACATTTGTTAAGCAACATGATGCAACTGATTGTGCAGCTGCCTGTCTAGCTATGATATGTTTACATTATAAAAAAGAAACAACAATCACAAGACTAAGAGACATGATGAGGACTGATATTAAGGGAACCAACCTTATAGGATTAAGTAAATGTGCAGAAAAATTAGGTTTTGAAAGCAAGGCTGTAAAAGTAGATGAAGCAGGCTTTCGTAGTAAATTTACAAAGCCATGCATAGCAAATGTTGTTTCAAAAGAAGGGCTAAGTCATTTTGCAGTAGTATTTAAGGTTACTAGTAGGCATGTAATAGTAGGAGATCCAGGAAAGGACTTAGTTAAAGTAAAGATTAACGAATTTATGAGTACTTTCACAGGCATACTCGTGATTATGATACCTACTGGAGAGTTCGAACAAGAAAAAATTAGAGCCGAAAAAATCTTTCTTAGATTTATAAAGCTTTTGCTACCACAAAAGAAATTGTTCATATACTCGGTGCAAATTGTAGGAATTCTCAACATAGCATATAAGTAAAAACTTGTTTTAAAGAAGGAAAAGATTGATGGAAACAAAAATATGGTTTAGTTACACGAGAAACACAGAGCTGTTTGAAAGATATTTAAATATACTATATAAAACAAATAATAGGATGATTGGCAAAATCGGATGGTTCAAAGCAACATTTTCTGCTAATGAAAAAAAAGATAGGAATGGAAATAAGCAAATAAAGGTAATAGATGTAGTTGATTTGAACTATAACGGAAAAGAAAAAATAAGAGAAAAAATCAAAGACTATGAAGGAGTGTGCTTAGTTGAAAATAGTGAATATTATATTTTAGAAGGTGATAAAGAAAAAATTCACAAAATCAGCGAAGAAGTGCTGTGCCAAATTAAAAAGAAGTATACGAGAAAATATTTGAGGTGGTTGAAACCTTTAGGCACACTTGTAATAGGATTGATTGCATGCTATCTGTGGCTGTTTCATAATGCTAATGTGGAGCCAACTATAACTATTTATATAGATAAAATTATATTAATAATACAAGGAATAATAGCTGTAGTTTTGTTAGGAGGATTAACATTAGGCTATATTAGAGTAAAGAAAAACATTTCAGAAAAAGAACTTATTGAAGATTTTGAAAATATGATGAAGTCAAAAATGAGATTGCAAATAGTATTGTATGTGGTGGTGTTCCTTTTTATAATGAATGTTGCCCTAACGATGTAAAAATAGTATTTAGAGGAGGCTTTAATATGAAAAAGTTACATATTATGGACGATGATTTAACTGAGTTCAATGATTATATTAATGCAAAAGCTAAGAATAAAGAGTTTTTAAAAAGAATAACGTTTATAAGCTTAGAGTTTGAACTAGAAACGGATTCTATTGATATATCAAGCGAGGAACTCAGGGTAATAAGAATACCAGCAACTAATGATGAAGTTGAAAAGTTAAAAAATGAAATTCAAAAAAAAGGAATAGAAATTGTACTAAGTCAAAAAAACTATTGGGTATTGAAGGGCAAAAAGAATTCGACAGACTCATTAGATTTGAAAAAATTGGGCTACTCTAAAATAGTAAAAAAGAAAAATATATTATTAAGTATAGCCGAATTTAGCATTGCTATTATTATGCTCGTTATGGGGGCACCATATATTATAGAATATGCTACACACTATTTGACCGGAATTTTAATTGTTGTTTTATGTGCGGGTCTTGGGATTTATTATTTGATAGGAAGAATTTTTTTTAACTCTCAAGCATGCAATGGCATAATTGAGAACTATGAAAGAAAAACAAGAAAAGAAGCGGTAGTTGGAAGCCTATGTGTATTGGCATGGATCTTTGTTCTTGGAACATGGTTAAGAGCAATGGCAGAGATTTTTGAAATATGAAGCATATATATCCAGCATAGAAACTGAAATTGTAACAGAAGAACTAGAAGAAGTTGAATATAGAGAGGAATCTCAAATGAAAAAAACTGTAACTTCAATATTGAAAGGTCTATTATATTTTTCTGCATATTTTTCAACTGTAATAATCGCTGTTCTTATAATCGCTTTTTACTGTTTTTGTTTGACTTTTTTTTCTGAAAAAAACTTTGATACAATAATAGAAACTTTTGAAAGAAACCCTAATTATACATCGACACTTTCAATTATTTCAAGTTTGGTATTTTTGCTGATAATTTGTTTCTTTTTTAGATTTAGGAACAAGCAAATAAAAAAAGAAATATATCTGAATAATATACCTCGAAAGGCGATCATCCCCTTATTAATATTTGGAATAACCTTTAACTTTACAATAACCTATGTTTTTTTTGACCTTATTCCTTTCACGGAAATTTGGTATGAAGATTATTTGGAAACAGAGGTTGATTTTTATGGAGTATCGCCAGTGTTATCCTTCTTATCAATTGTAATTGTTGCAAGTGTAGTGGAGGAGATTTGTTTTCGAGGACTTATATATACACGGTTTAAGCAAGGGATGCCTCTGATTGTAGCTGCAATTTTAACAGCTATTTTATTTGGAATCGGCCATGGCTCGCCCATTTGGATGCTATATACAGGGATAACTGTATTTTTTACAATTTGCTTTTTTGAAAAATTCAAATCAGTAGTACCTTGTATCATTGAACACGCAGGGTTTAATTTAGTAGGGTGGTTTGCTCCGCA
>CAYJFM010000067.1:5327-5544 GCA_964369805.1 uncultured Oscillospiraceae bacterium | reverse complement strand
CAACAAGTATAATATTCTTTCCTTCTATTAGCTTATTATCAATCATGCACGTAGCTGCCGTTATTCCTGGATATGGCAGATCTCCCTCGTTTTCAATATCTAAACCTTTTAAAATTATTGCTTTTTGTAAATGTGTAGTCTTTGTACTAGTATGCCTACATATTACTTCAGTCCCATCTATTGCTTTTGGAATCTTTTTCACCACATTGCAAATAGC
>CAYJFM010000067.1:0-5317 GCA_964369805.1 uncultured Oscillospiraceae bacterium | reverse complement strand
TACTATACTTAAAAAAGGCCTTGGCTCTCGGTACACTAACACAAACAAACTCTGAATACCCATACATTTCTTTAATCTTTTCCAAATCATTAATTAGAATTTCCTCAACTTGTTTCCTAGCTCGATCCAGCTCTTCTGTACTTTTTTCCCCAAAAGTATTTTTTAATATATTTAGAAATATTGGATTACCCTCTTCCCCATAAGCCTTATACTGTCTATTACAATATCCATACACATTTTGATTCAAAAAATCATTTCGCACAACTATAAATTTTTTTGGTTGTTTATCATTTTCTGCTTTTAACATGAGCACCTCCTAATTATAATCTCAATTCTTTGCTTAATTATATCAATAAATTCAACCCATTTTCTCAATTATTCTATAATCCCTAACATTTCATCATTACCATTTCTTTAAATTAGGTGCTAACAGGTGTTAATATGATATTATTAAATTCTTTATTACATTTCCTCTTATTTGCGCATATATTTCATTAATCGTTTCTATAGTATACATTATATGGTGGGATGACTATTAGCCTGCCTACTTAAATACATATTTTTTCTGAATAAGAAAAGTAGGTGTAGGATTTCTCAAAGTTAAAAATACCAGCAATGCTATAATATCCCATATTATTATCATATTTTAATAAATAGTCTTCTATCTTCTATCTTCTATCTTCTATCTTCTATCTTCTATCTTCTATCACTGATAGTATCGCTTTTACAATAAAACTAAAGTGTTTTTTTATTTTCAACGAGTAAAGACTGCTAAATTCAGGCACAATTACATAGTTCATCTATACTATTTCTTTACAATAATTTTTCCTACAGTAGCAATAACTTTAGGTGCAGCTTTTATTATTACAGGTGCAACAGCAACAATCCCACCTGCTACTCCTGCAGCAACTCCACCTGCTGCTTTCAATTTTTTATGATTTTCTTTAATACAATTAACACATAACTCTTCTTCACTGTTACTTCTTAATTCATCATTTTTTGCATTTACATATTTTTCTCTAAAAGTTTTAACATCACTAAACACTTTGTTATCCAGAATACTTACAAGTCCATATAGCTCCATTAAATTATTTTGTAAAGGTGTCGCAGTTAGAAGAATCTTTCTAGTATCTTGTAACGCATTTTTCAGATTGTTTCCAATTTTGTTACTCGGCTTACACACATTTCTAAGCCTATGAGCTTCATCCATAATGGCCAAATCCCAATTAGTTCTCTGTATTTCTTCTCTTTTTAAAGAGGCAAAATTATATGAGCAGATGACTACTCTTCCTTCTTGGTCAAAAGGATTGTAAACCCCTTCTTTCTTCATTTTATTATAGTTCTTGCTTTCTAGTATAATTGATTTAATATAAAATTTTTCTTCCAACTCAGCCAACCATTGATTACGCAAAGAAGCTGGCACAATTAACAATACCTTTCTTTTGTGCTCAGCAAAATATTGTGCAATGGCTATGCCTGCTTCAATGGTTTTACCTAATCCAACTTCATCTGCTAGTAATACACCCTTGGATAGAGGTGATGCAAACGCAAAAAGTGCCGCATCAACTTGATGCGGATTCAAGTCACCTTTGCTGCAGCTAATGTGCCCATAAGATTCTCAATGCTTCCACTTCCTCTTTTTAGGTTTAATTGCTCCGCAAAATAGCGTGCTTGGTGTTTTGTGTATTCTTCCATCCTACTTCACCTCTACAAAGTCAACAATATCACCAATATTACATTTAAGCACCTTGCAAATTTTCATCAAAACTTCCATGGAAACATTTTCCCCTTTATTTAATTTTGTTAATGTTGCCTGCCCTATTTGAGCAGCTTCTTTGAGTTCGCTTTTTTTCATATCATAGTCGATTAGTAATTTCCATAACTTTGCATAACTTACTTTCATCCATTTCACCTCATAATATTAAGTGATTATCTCTTACTTGCAATTATATCATAATATGCAAACAGAAACGCAAGAAAAAAATCGCGTTTCTGAATATCAATCTTATAATAATTTATTTATAACTTGGATCAAGTTTTAGTTTTTCTTTTTGCTAAATCTATTACTTCGCCTTTTAGGTTTTATCTTTGGATGCTCTCCTCCTCCTAGCCATTCCCCCGTAACCTGCCAAGTTTCGTAGAAAAACAACCATTCACTAATCCAAGGTATTATTGTCTCAGAAAGGTATTTTTTCGATGAAAATTCATTATGCATATATAAACAGATTTTAACCTTTTTCTTTTCTTGATCCCTTTCGTAACAATGTGGCACATATTTGATTTTCTCACTCTCTAAATCTTCAAGATGTACAAAAATATGCGGTGCTTTCCCATTTTTATATATTACACTCACTTGGTAATTTCTTGACAGTGATGAAGGTGTTACTTTTGCCCTCCAATATAAAGTATTCTTTTTATACTCACATGTTGCAGTTGGGTATTCTTTTTTTAGCAAAGCCATTTGCATTGGTAAAGAAAGGTTTTTCTCTTGTGTGTATATTTTACTTCCCATAAAATCTATGATCCTTTATTTGTTTTCCATTATTAGAATCCTTTTTTATTCCTTCATCTAATCCTACCAAAAATAAATTACCTTTCTCCCTAGAATCTCTCACACCGCTCGCTATCACTTTATATGCTCTCTCAACAGGCTCTTTTCCTAGTTTTTCCTTAAAATGCTTTCCTATTTCAACATTATTTAAAACTTTATTAGTTTTATTTCTTAAAATTAATAAATCCTCTTTTGCTGCTTCTACCCATTCTTTAAATGCTTTATACTTATTAATTTCATCATTCCATTTATCCGCAAAATTCTCTCCTCCTCTAACTGGATTTTCTATCCACAGTTTTCCATTAACTTTTTTTATATAATTAGGCATTCCCTCCAGTATATTTTCTAGAGCATCATAAAGATTATCCTCACCTTTATATGCTTTCGCAGCAAGTGTAGTAATTATTATTGAAATAACCTTTAAATTTTCATTATTTCGAAAAAATATGTCGCGGTGTCGTTTTAATAACTGAACTGATTTTTGTAAGGTTGTTCTTACACTATAAGTAGGGACCTTTTCAATTTCTATATCTTTATTCTGGGCATATTGCGACTTTACTTTTAACAATGGTTCTTCCATAGAGTTCTCGAACCACTTTTGATAGCCTTCAGGATTACTATATCTTGCTTCATAATATCCTAAGCTATTTTTATGAGTTAGCTTAATATCGCTACCATTATTCTCTATATCATTACCTCTGTATGGTACACAAGGAAGAATATCCATATGAAATTCATCATAATGCATTGTCCAACAACGTTTCCCTTCTTTTTCAAGCATAGTTATATACTTCTTGTTTTCTTTTAATCTATCCCCTACTATCCCTTTTATTTTTGATAAAGGCAATTCCCCACCATCTTTCAAAAGACATACTAGGTCTATGTCATAGTCATCGGAGTCATCAATAGGCTTTATTACCGTTCCAAGATTCATAGACCCTTGAGGCATTATTTTAACCTCATAATCTATTCCTTTGCCTAACCATACTCCTACAGCTTCGTAACTTTGAATCGCCTTATTTTGCATTGTTTCAGTAATATTAATTTCATCTGCTATTTTTTCTAACAAATCTACTAGAGCATCTTTTCTTTGATTCATTTCTTTTAACCTCCTATACTTAATGTTTCAAAAAAACCATTATTTTCATCATAAATTTTAATTTTAGGATATACACCTTTCATATATCTTCTACCTATCTCAAAAGCTGCTGATGCTGGAATAGCTGGAAAAAGAGATACTTCTTCAATTAACGCTTCTTTTCTAATAATCACATCACATACCTCTTGATATTTATGCCAAAATTCGCTGAGATCCACTTCACTCTTTATACAGTCCACACCTTTTCTTTCTGCTTTAATAAAGTATATTACTTCAAAATCGTCAATACTCATAATTCTTTCTTTTAAAATATCTCCAGTTAAAGATAATGCTATTGCAACCTTATTTGGATTGCTATTCTTGTGCTCTTCTATGATTTCAACATCAAATCTGTTTGTTCTTTCTTCACTTTCCCATTTCCATGTGCTTGGAGTTCTTTTCTTTTGATAAATATCAACCCTCATCTTATCTCCAATTAAATATCCCAATTTACTAATCATTGGTATGGGTGCAATAGGAAATATTGAGAAATGAAGATTAGGTTTCTCTCTTAGTGTAGATAATATTTTATTTTCATACCCTTCTCTAATAATTCTTTCAGCTTCACGCCAATATTTTTGTGAACTATAATTAGCATTACCAGTAACACTAATTGTTATTCCTCTCATGCTATTTACTCTTTTTCTTGATGAAACTGCTTCAGCTATTTCTTCATATAATATGCTTACTTCTTGTTCTCCTTTAATTGGAGAAGTTAGCCGAATTAATTCCGTTTTCTCCCTGTTTAGCAGGTCACATTGCTCTGCAATTTTTAATTCATGCTCAATTTTCATTTCACGCAATTTTTCTACAGTATATATATTTGGTTCACTATCAATCATTTTGTGATGCTCATAGCATAAAAGCATTAAATTATCTACATTATCTGATAATTTCTCTGACTCTTCTTTATCACCACGAGGCCCATCTGGACTTGATGCAATAATATGTGCAAAATTTGATAATGAAAAATTTCTTTGAGTTAAACTATCTTTATACAATCGTTTATTGCATCCTTCAAATTGGCATCTCCCTGCACTATGGGCACAAAGTAAATTCATTGTATTCTTATTTGGTGTTTTACCTCTTTTCTTTTTCATATTGCTCCCTCCATTTTTATAAGATACTATATTTAGTATATATAACAAAATATTTTCATTTTTAACACACTATATTGATTGTGGTTATTTTACACCAATGTTTATAACTTTGCAATAGTAAATTTATTTTAGTCAGTATTCGCATAGTAAGTTCAGAGTTTAGGTATATGAAATGTACACTTTACTAGTCATCAAGTTAACCTTATATTAAGTTTTCTAGAATTTTAAAATAAAAGTGGCTATTTCCATTTTAGAAGTAGCCACTTGCCTTTAATATTCTTCTCATTTCTTCCAAGAACCGAGAACTCCTCAGTGGTTAATTTTCTCTTCTGTAATTGGATTTTCAGATGCCGAGTTTTCCTCGGCATCTCATTTTTCAATAATATAACCATTTAAATTTGAACTATCAGGAAATCCCGAATGGTTCATTGATTGAAAATTCCCCAATTCAAAATGGTCGGCGCCGCCGACCATTTTGTAACTGTCCGATATTTTCAGATAGTTCAAGTACTTTTTTGTCACTTTTTT
>CAYJFM010000066.1:0-5557 GCA_964369805.1 uncultured Oscillospiraceae bacterium | reverse complement strand
ACCACCTGCTCTTTTAGTGATACTTTCTTTGCAATTCTATCAAAGAAAGGAATTAACAAATGTAAACCAACATCAAGGGTACGGTTATACGCTCCTAACCTCTCTACGACATATGCAAAAGATTGTGATACAATCCTAATCGAACTCGCTATAACGATTATTAATAACAATATTAATACTGCAATTCCTATTATTCCTATTATTCCATCCATCTTCTTACCTCCAATTACATAAGTAATTTATTTTATTGTTATACCTTTTATTTTATTAACTAATTAACTACAAATCTAATAATTATATATTTGTTCTAACTTTGCTTGACCTTCTTAACCACTAGATGTGCTCCCTCAATTGCAATAACTTCGCAATACTCCCCTACTTTAATTTCTTCCTGTTCAAGAGAAGCAGCTGACCATATATGAGCACCTATTTTTACTTCTCCCATTAACTGAGGCGAAATATTTTTTGTTACGACAGCTACCTTTCCTACTAGATTGTCTAAATTTGTTTTCACCTTATTAGTTTTGATATACTTTTTCGCTATTGGCCTTACAAATAGAATAGTTACCGCAGAAACTGCAAGAAATACAATAATTTGAAGTGGAGCTTCTGCTCCTGCATAGCTGGCAATTAATGCTGCAATCGAACCCACAACAAACCAGATTGAAACTAAGCTAAATGTTACCAGTTCAATAATTACCATTAATATCAAAACGGCAAGCCAAATTATAATCATGCTCATTTCTTTTCTCCTTTCATTACATCAACTAAAAATATTTTGTTCATAACATCATAGTTTCCAACAAATTTCAAAGTACTTCCCTTAGATAAGTCTTCATCTATATCATTTAAAATTTCCGTAATATAGAGTTTATTTGATATTCTCCCATAGCTCTTACCTCTTGAAATTTTATGTAAAATAGATTTGTCGTAAATATTTAATTCTAGTTGCTCCTTAGTAATCGGCTTAATCCCAATCTGTTTATTATTTGAATTGTAGCCGATGAGCACATATTCAACGTCATCAAAGTAAGTACATGCAGCCGTATTTAAGGTAATATTATTTGAACTTATTGTAATACTTGGCTTAGAACTTTCATTAGCAATCCAATTAAATTCCATATGAGCTACCCCCTTTGCTATATTATATTATTTTTATTATCTTTATTCAATATAAATATTTCTATTATTGTAATTTTTTACCTTAAAACTGCAGTTGTTACTTTTCTACTCCTCTTATATCAGTTATATTACATCCACAAAAATAGGAACACATATCAACGCGTTCCCATCTATCAACAATTATCTTTTCTATATCATAACACTTAACATAGTGCAATCCATTTCAATTTACTCCTCGTGTAAAGCGTACCCTTTCTGGCGCAGTGTTTCAATTTCTATTTTACAGCCTGCACCAATAAGCTTTGACTTTATTCTAGAGATCAAAACCCTAAGGGCGTTATAATTATCTACTGCAGGATATCCCCACACTTTTTGGTAAAGCTCATCCCTATCGATCTGTTCTCCTTTTCTCTCTACAAGAAGCCATAATAATAATAGCTCTCTTTTTGTTAGTAGCAAGTCTTTATGATCATAACGTGCAATTCCGCTTACATTGTCAATATGAAGTTTCCCCAGAGTTCTCACTGTTCCTTGGGATACTTTAGGCCTAAGCCTTGCTTTAATTCTTGCTATAAAAACACTCAAATCATAGGGTTTTGTCATATAATCATCTCCGCCTACTTCTAAACCTTTTACAATGTCGCTGCTTTCACCCATAGCTGTCAAAAACATAATTGGTATGTCATAATTTTTCTTTATTTCTACACAAGCATCTAGCCCATTTCCATCAGGAAGATCAATATCCAAAACAATTAGATCTATAGTAGAGTCTCTAAGCGCGTTAAGGCAGTCAAGCACAGTTGTTGCAGAAACAACTGTATACCCCTCACTTGCTAGCGCTTGTCTATTAATATTATTTAGATGTGGATCATCCTCCACAAGTAGTATATTTGCCATCTATTTCTCCTTATCTTTGAGTATAGGTATTGTAATTCTGAATACGGTTCCTTCTCGCTCATCTGTCAAAAGAACGATGTCGCCATTGTGTAATTGTACTATTTCTTTGCAGATAGAAAGCCCTAACCCTTTAGTACCGTTTGTAGTAAAACCTTTCTCAAAAATCATCTCTGCATTTATCCTTGGAATACCACAGCCAGTATCACTAACTAGCAAAACTATGTTACCACTGTCTTTTTCTTCTAAAGTCTCAATTACAAATTGCCCCTTCTCCATGTGTCTGTTGCTGTTAACACTAAGGTTAATCATCATTTGCACAAGCATTTCCATATTTCCCATAATGTATTGATTTGTACTTCCCTTTATAGTTAAGGTATTGTCTCTTTTTTCTAAGAGCCCTTTGCAAACAACTGCTACATAGTGTAAGTACTCATCTATAGATATTTTACAAAGCACTGCCTCAGAAATAGGTGTTTGGGGCATCTCCATTAGGCTTGAAGCTAACTCTGCAAGTCTCTTTGCTTCTGCAGAAATAACTTTTAAGTTAAGCATTGTTTCTGCATCCACTTCATCTTTTGATATTTGATTAGCAGTAAGTTGGGCATACCCACTCATTATAGCTAGAGGCGTCTTAATTTCATGAGCCATTTTGTGAAAAAAGTCAGTTTTTAGATTATTCATTTGCTCTAGCCTTGCCGCATTCTCGGCAATTTCTTGCTCTCTAATTTGAGAAAAAATCAACTCACGCTCAGCATTAGAAAACTGAATCGTAAGTGCAATGGCATTAAAAAAGATAATTAGCATTATTACATATGGCTGAACATACAAAGTAAAACTCTGATAAGTGAAAACCTCACATAACCATGATCCTACCATAAGTATGGTACTCAGACCAGTAATTAAGTTTTCTTTACTTCCTAATAGTTTATCACGGTAGCTTCTCCACAAAATATATATTATACTTCCAAGCAAAATAATTGTAATTAATGTCCCTATAATAAAAATATATTTTGTATATATTGTGGATGGTACAATAGCGTAATATAAACAAATTCCTCCAATACCACCAACAAAAACACATTTTGCCCAGGTTTTTGGTTTTAATTTTAGCACAGACACAACATGAAGAATAAAGAAAAGATAAAAGCCTAGGTGAGTTATATATTCAACTTTGTGCAAAACATACCACGACATGTCAGGAAGAAGAACCATAATATCTTTGCTAAAATATATGGCATATCGTAAAGCACCGCAAAAACAAGTTAAGGCAAACCATAAAAAATTAATCCTCTTTGTATAGCTCAAAAACATTCCAAAAAAGAAAATTGCAAAGGCTAACAGCACTCCCAAAGTAATACCATTACTCAAAAACTCTGCTCTGTTTTTTTCTACAATTACTTCCTGCTCAGCTAAGTAAATGTTCTTTAAATGTCCATATTTATGATTGTGATATGCAACCTGAATAATTATCTCCGTTGAATCGGTTTCTGGTGTAAAGTACACCGTGTAATAATTAGTTTCTGGCACAAACAGATTTTCGTCGTCACTTACTTTTCCAGCTGCTGAGAGAAGCTCTCCATTCACATATACCTTTTGCCCATAGTCTGCGGTAAGGCCTGTAATCCCATAAGACTCATGTGCCGGAATATTTAGCTCCATGCGATATGTTCCAAATTTCGCCTCTGAATTTAGATTCTTATCTAAAACTATTGAATCAGGTGAAGATAAAAAATCCTCTGGCTCATATAGCTCCCCTGGGTAGAAATCTGCAATTTGCGCAGTAAGGAGTACATATTCTTTACTTAAATCTACTTGCTCAATTTCAGATAGGGTAAGAACTTCAGTACTGCTAGGTTTTATTTCTAGAATCATAAGGTAAAATAGCGAAATAACTATAAATATGCAAACAATAGGTATGACAAAGGATTTATTTATGATTTTCTTTTTTTCAGGCATCTGGCAGACTCCTTTCTCAATGTCATACAAATAGTATTTTTCAAAATTAACTGTATTGATTATACAACCTATAGTATAGGTTTTACAATAGGTAATCTAGAAGTTTAGATTATATGTTAAATATAAATCCCAGTCCATTACACTGTAACACTGGGATTTATTATAAATATTCAAATTTTAGTACACTCTAAAAGTTTAACATCTACTTATAAACTCAATGGCCTTCTTAAAACACATCATGCCCTATATTTAGTCCAAGTCCTCAGCTCTACAGTTATATTACCGCTACCATCACCTAAGCCATTAGAACTTCTACTTGTATCCCATCGCACCACTCAAAATAATTTTATCACTTTAAAATATATGGGCCAATAAAAACTAGAATAGTACTGGGGTAGGAGCAAATTTATATTAATTTAATAAGTTTTGTATTATACTATACTTATTAAGTAAAATACACATTACAAATATGAAAGGTCTCTAATGAAATCAACAATACGCAGAAGTACTTATCAAGCCATATATCGACTATTAGACAAAGTTTCACCACTAACCACTGACTGCGGTAAGTTATGCGGTGCTACTTGCTGTACTTGTGGGTCTGAGGAAGTTTCTACCCCAGAAAATGAAACATCTTTAGACATGGGTATATATCTTCTTCCTGGAGAAGATAAAGTATTTACAAAAGAAGGTCGAGAAGAGTATATTTGGACAAAAGAAAAAGCCGATAATTTTGATTTTCCACGCTCCTGGACAGGAAATGTAAACTATATTAAATGCAAAACTCCTCCAATTTGCAATCGAAAGCTTAGACCAATCCAATGCAGAACCTTCCCTCTAGCACCTCATATGGATAAAACAGGAAAGCTCCACCTAATTCTCTTTCCAGGCGAACTACCTTACGTCTGCCCTTTAATAAGGGAGAGTCTAACACTAGAGGAAAACTTTATCAAAGCAACCTATACGGTTTGGTCTCGCCTAATTCAAGATAAACTCATCTCAGACTTAGTTCTACTAGATTCCAAAAATAGAAGGCTAGATAAGTTAGCGCTTACCTATGTGTACTCTGAAGACTAGGCTCTAAAATAAAATAGTGTAGCAACTTCCATCACTACACTATATTTTAGTTTATTATTATTAGTTTAAACATCTTTATAACATAATTTACTTTAGTCTGTTAGCTCCCAAGTTTTGAATCCTAATCTTTACTTAAACTTCTTATATATCTCTGGCCTATAATCAGGTACTCCTGTGTGCTGACTTGGTACTACAAGCCTTCTCGTAGCTAAAGATAAATCTATGGTAGCTATAGAGAGACCTGGCTGACTGTCATTAAAATCTCCTCCATATGTATATACATCTGTCTCAAAGAATGGCGTTTCCTTAGGCCCTATTATGCAACTGCCTCCCCCGAAGTAGTTGTCTATATCAGTTCCCACAAGGTTCGAGCTAGCAATATAAATTGTATTACATAATACTCCATACTCTGTAGTAGGCTTATAATAGTTCAGAAAAGCTTGTCTGCTACCTTCTTTAGGAATTTCTTCCACCAAAGCTGTTGGATTTAAGTATAACCTAGATC
>CAYJFM010000065.1:0-5771 GCA_964369805.1 uncultured Oscillospiraceae bacterium | reverse complement strand
ATCCAGCAATAGCACCGCCTGTTCCACCTGCTCCAATTATTAAGTATCTCATAATCCTTTGTCTATTCCCCCTTCATTTTAATATTCTATCATAATTGCTATAATTTTGTATTTAAGTACTTGCATTTATGTGAAACCACCACTTAATAGTGGCACTACGACTTCCGCTTACTTCTTAAAATTCAGTGTTGCCCTAAATAAATTGCCATTCGATGTTAACCTAAGCAAAGAGGAAGAAACATTTTCGCTTCTCCCTCTTCTTCTAAGACCTATTTCGCGATAGGCTCTTTTATATACGTTTGTTTTTTCTTATATATCTATTACATTACAAATCCTGCAATTAGATATAACACTAGTGAAATGCCACCTGCAATGGCAGCATATGGCAGGGTTGCAAGCATTAGATGCACAGGTTTAATCTCAACCCCTTGAGAGCAAAGAATAACTCCATCCCCATATAAACAAGTATTACTACCAAATGCTGTTCCTGAGAAAATCGCAGCAGCAGCAAGAATAGGGTCTACTCCCATTGCATTTGCAAGGGGAATAACTATTGGAACAATTATTATTGCAAGGTCCCAGAAGCATCCGGTTGTATATCCATAGATAGCACAAACCACAAATACTACAGCTGGTAAGAACGCTCCTTGCATTACTGGAAGTGTAATATCAATTACATACTCAGTAAGCATAAGTTCTAGGTTTATACCTTGAACTGAAAATGCTAAAACTGTTAGCAAAATTACAAAAGTCATACTTGCCACACCATCAAAACAGGCTTCAAGCAGTTTGAAAAATTTTATCTTTTTTGTAAGTAGGCCTAATATAGCAAGAGTAGCAACGCCAGCTATAGCCCCTATTAATACCTGTGACTCCATCAATAAGGTCACAATTATCATAACCACTAAGGGTATCAAAAACATAAAAGGCTGAGGTTTCAGTTTGCTTAGCTCCTCGTTTTCTTCTATATTTTGTGAGGGAGGTACAATACCCTCAGGAAATACATTACCTGTCTCCCTAGCTCTTTGTGTATCTTTCTTAATTAGTCCTAGTGGCGGTATTATCCCTATGGTTGACAGTATTGCAACAAGCAATATTGCCCATGCATAGAATGTCAGAGGGATTGCCTGTATATATGCTCCCATTCCAGAACCATTTGCAGTTAGGCCCTCTGCCTCTAATAATCCTGCATAATACACAGCCCATGATGATACTGGAACCAATATACACACTGGTGCTGCTACAGTATTTACTAAATAACCTAGTCTACTTCTTGGTATCCTTAAATCATCAGTTAGTCCCTTCATTGTAGTTGAAACAGTAAGATTGTTCAAATAATCGTCAATGAACACTATTAGCCCAAGACCAATTGTCCCAAACAATGCCTGCTTTTCTGTTTTAATGAATTTTCTAGCCCAAAGCGCAAATTCCTTTACAGCATTAGTTCTTTCATAAAGTACAATCAACATTCCAAAAACAGCTACTACTAAGCATAGCCACTGCAGTGTCGGATTTGCCATTGCTCCATATACATGGGTAAACCAAGTATCTAGTACTCCTGTAAGGTTTCCCGCCAAAATAATTGAACCTATAATGGTTCCGCAAAACATTGCAAACAGTGTACGCCTTGTTGCAATAGCAATAGCTAATATCACTGCCACTGGTAATAAGGATATTACCCCATAACCTACTTCCATAATTCCTCCTCATTTAATAAAAATTTATATAATACTTGTGTATTATAGTCCTATAATAATTTCCCCATTAAATATTGTGTAATCCACAATGGTTTTATAAATCTCTGAAGATGGTATTTCAAACAAATTTTGATTTAAAACTATCATATCTGCTTTTTTGCCAACCTTCAAAGAGCCTATACAATCTTCTGCAAAATTTGCCTCCGCACAGTTAATTGTAAAGGCGCTTATCATTTGCTCTAAGGAAACTCTCTCCTCAGGATTTAGTACGTTCTCAATATTATTAGAATCCTTAAGAGGATTACAACGGGTTATTCCTTGCTGTATTGCTACAAAAGGAGAAAAAGGTATTTCAGTAACTGGAACCCCTATTCCAACAGGGGTGTCGCTTCCGCAAGCCACATTTATACCTCGGTCAAAGAAGGTTTTCATTTTATATTCGCTATCAGCCCTCTCTTTTCCTAAGTTATGTACTTCTACTTCATAATACATATCTCCTTTTTCAAACCAAGAAGCAGTCGGCACTATTGTAATACCGTTTTCTTTTACTCTCTTTATTTGGTCTTCTTTTATTAGCTGTACATGGGCAATTATATGCCTTCCATCCCTTTTCCCATTAAGTTTATATGCTTTTTCAAAACTATCAATAGTGGATTTTACTGCCCTATCCCCAATTGCATGAACATGTATTTGATATCCTCTTTTATCTGATTCTACACATAAATCTTCGAAAACCTTAAGGTCAAACTGAGGTAGACCCTTATTACCAGGTTCATTTAAGTAGTCCTCTTCTAGCATAGCGGTGTTTGCCTCAGGAACTCCATCCATGAATAGCTTTACATTATTAGTTTTACAAAATTCATTTTCTACAGTCTTATATTCTTCAACTTCATCTACCTGCTCTTCTATACTCTTTTTTGAGCCAGGGTTAATGATTTTATTTAGGAATACCCTTAATTTATATTCACTTTCACCAATTAGCCTATAACCTTCTAAGCCTATTTCTGATATGATTCCAGCATCATGAATAGATGTAATCCCAACCTTATTTGCTAGATCCATAAAATGCAGAATTCCGCTCTTTATATCCTCATTAGAAAAGCTTGAGATCTTGCTTTCTGCTAGTTTTACAGCAGGTGTCTCATTTAAATACCCTGTTGGCTCCCCATTTTCATCTTTGTGTATAATGCCTCCAAAAGGATCTGATGTGTCCTTTGTAATTTCTGCCATTTCGAGAGATTTTGAATTTAACCATAGTGCATGCATGTCACCTGAATACAACATAACTGGTTTATCACTTACTATTACGTCTAAGTCTTTTTTATGTGGTGTTCCATCTTTAAAATCTGCGTAAAACCACCCTATGCCTTTAATAACTTCTAGTTCTGGATTTTTTTCAATATACTCTTTTATAGCTTTTTGATACTCATCTATTGTCCCACACTCAAGAAGGTCAACAGTTCCTACTTTATAACAATATGCTGTTGGGTGGCAGTGGTTATCAATAAAGCCAGGCAGCACTAGCCTTCCAGCCCCGTCAATAACCTGTGTTTCAGAGTCAATTAAATTTTCTGCCTCCTTATTGTCTCCAACAAATGTAATAGTATCGCCCTCCATTATAACGGCTTCCGCCCATTTATTGTCTGTATCTACTGTGTAAACTCTGCTATTTACAATCGCTTTCTTTAACATAGCTTCTCCCCATAAAAAATAAAAAAGAATAATATATATCTTATTCTTTTTCGAACCTTTATTAAATTATACTAAGGGTTTATCTTGCTAATGCTTTAGTATCACTTTTATACTACTAAAGTTCTATTAATCCTTCTTGATCATTGGACATGAAAAATCCCAATTTACAATGCATAGAATATAAAAAATATAACCTGAATATCCATAATTATATGATATAATAGGTTGAAAATCAATTAATAAAACGAGGTGAACATATGGAAAACCAATTTAGAAAAACACTTCCTTTACTAGATGCTCCTTATGGTGTTTCAGGTGATGAAGAAGCAGTTGCAAAGGTAATACTGCAAACCATGGAAGGCTTATATGATGAGTATTTTGAAGACACTTTAGGCAATCAGTTTTTCATAAAAAAGGGAAAGTCAGATAAAAAAATAGCTCTATGCTCTCATATGGATGAGATTGGCTTTATCGTCTCCAATATTTTAGATAATGGCCAAGTTAAAATACTTCCAGTAGGCTTCCATGATGACAGAGTCTGCATAAATCAAAAGCTTTCAATACTAACAGACCAAGGAATAGTTGTAGGTATAACTGGATCTGTTCCAGTTCATGCCTTAGACCATGGTCAAGAACCTGTCACTACAAAAATACCTAATTTAATTGTAGATGTAGGTACTTTTTCAAAAAAGGAAACAGAAAACCTAGGCGTACAGCTTGGTGACTATGTCAGCTTTGCCTCTAATGGTGACTTCTTAAACAGTGGTAAATTATACTCTGGAAAATCCGTAGATGATAGATCTGGCTGTGCTGTAATTGTTGAAACTTTCAGAGCCATTAAAAATACAGACTTAGATGTTACAGTTTATGGAGTTTTCACAGTACAAGAGGAGGTAGGTATGAGAGCTGGAGGTGTAGTAGCTAACCGTATACAACCAGACCTCCTACTAGCTATAGACGTTACCCTTGCACGAGGAATAATGGGTATGGAAGAAGTCACTACTGTAGAATTAGGAAAAGGGCCTTGTGTCAAATACTATGACTGGGATGGTAACAATGGAATGGTTGGAAATAACGTTCCAAAAAGGCTAACCCGTCTTCTGTGCCAAACTGCGCAAAATGCACAAATTCCTTTCCAAAGAGAAGTAATGACTGGTGGTGGCACAGATGCATGGTCAGCATCAATAGCTGGAGTTGGATATCTTTGCGGAGGAATTAGCATTCCCTCTCAGTATATACACACCGCTGTTGGCACAGTACATCTTGATGACTTAGTTAATTCAGCTAAGTTAATCATTGAACTTTTAAAGGCGTATTAGAGAGAATGATTAATATCTTACTCTTATCTATTAATCATTCTTATCAACTGATTTCTTCTGTTAATTTTCAACTTTCTATATATATTATATGTGTGTTTTTTTACTGTCGACTCGCTTAAAATCAGTTTTTCTGCTATTTGACTATTAGAAAGTCCTTCCGTAATTAAAAATATTACCTCTATTTCCCTTTCAGAAATGTGATGCATTTCAATGAACTTTTTATTATTCTTTATCGTCTCAATATTTGATATTTTTTTATTCTCTAACCTATATAGAATATTCGTCACATGATTTTTGAATTGATCTAGAACAAAAATATCTCTCACAGTAAAATCTCCTTGTTCTTTACTTCTAAATAAATTGACTGTTCCAAGAAACTGTCCATCCTTCATCAAAATAATTCCAGCAGGAAATGGCACATCATACTTTAGTAAGTATTCTTGATAAAATTCAGTCTTACATCTAAGCTTTTCATTTATAACGTCACTATCTTTAAATGCTGTGCTTTTTAAATAAGGAGTTTGATTAAAAACATAGTCGAGCGCCGCATATTTTTCATTATATACGTGCCTGTCTATAAAATCCAAGTTATGAAATGCACTGTTATCTAAGTCTAGCTCTTTAGATGTAATTGGACATGAAGATTCTGAATTTACAATACATGGAATAGTAAAACTAAGCCCTTTGCATGGTATTAAAAGCCCAAGCATTTTAATAAACCTCTTTTTAAATTCCATAGAATCTTCTATTTCGTAAATTTCCTCTAAAATTTCATTAATTAACATCCACTCAGTTTCTTTTAATCGGTTCATATTAGCCCCCAAACTTTACCTAAAACTTAATAAATTATTCTTAATTTAAAACTATGTTTCCTAATTTTACAATACTTTATGCAATAATGGTAGCCTTTATTTTAGTTATCATACTAGTATAAGTAACAGTTAAACTATAGGCACAAGTTCAGTAGCTGGAGGCGTTATTGTTGGAGGTCTTGTTGGAGGTCTTGTTGGAGACTATACAGCTAACCTAGCAGCAGGACATATCCAATAGAAATATCAAATCT
>CAYJFM010000064.1:0-5988 GCA_964369805.1 uncultured Oscillospiraceae bacterium | reverse complement strand
GTTCTAGCGGGCGACCGTGGGGGTTCAAGTCCCTCCGCGCGCACCATATTTGAAAAAGACACTCAGCTGAGTGTCTTTTTTTTATATAATTTCATTTGATGATTATTCATAGAGTCTGTTTTAAAATTTATTAACTCTAAACTCTAAACTCTGAAATCATATCCTTTGGAGTGTGATTTCAAAAGAAAAACCACCATTAGTAGGTGGCTTTCTTTTGATATTTAATTTTATTGCTTTCAGCTAGTTTTAATACTAGCAACAAGGCTTTGATAAATATTAGATTATAATTTTTCTGTCTTAACTGATTTGAAGAATGACGCAATCATTGCAATCATAATTACTGAGAAGATTGATCCAGATGCAACGGCCGCTGATTGAAGAGCTCCAAGACCACCACTAAGCATTAATACTAACCCAACTAAACCAATTGCTAGTGCCCAAAGAACAATCATTGGAGCTTTTGGATTGGTGTTTCCGTTAGAAACTATTACAGCACTATAAAGAGCTGCTGAGTTTGCAGAAGTAGCTAGGAAAGTAAGTAAGTTAATGAACAGTATCACTCCAAGAAGCTTGGATAATGGTAGCTGTTCAAATAGCATAAAGATTCCTGCTGTTGTATCTTCTGCCATACTTCCGAAGATATCTACCCCTTGCATTTGATAGAAGATACCAGAGCCTCCAAAAACACCAAACCAAACGATTGTAAATAGAATAGGCGCTCCAAGCACTCCAAGTACAAACTCTCTAATTGTTCTCCCTCTAGATATTCTTGCTACAAAACCACCAACAAAAGGTGCCCATGACATGTGCCAGCACCAGTAGAATACTGACCATCCTGCTGTCCATCCACCAGTTTCATCACCTGGGTCTAAGAAACTAACTAATGTTGGAAGATTATTTATCATTTCAAATGAAGATTGTACCATAATTTCTAGTTGGAAGACTGTAGGACCTGCGATAAAAACAAATGCTAGCAGAGCAAAAGCTATATACATATTGAACGTACTTAAATACTTAATACCTTTGTTTACACCACTTGCAGCAGTAATTGTATAAACAATTAATAACACAATGAATATGCCAGCAACCATAATATCTGTAATTTCAATCCCTGTAAGCCAGTTAGCACCATATCGAAGTTGCATAACACCCATACCTACACTGGTCGATACTCCTCCAACTGTGGCAAACACAGTTAGAAAATTAACTACTGTACCAGTTTTACCATATGCTCTATCACCTAGTAATCCGTAAAGACCGCTGGATACAGTTAAAGGTTGATCCTTTCTGAAAGCGAAGTATGCTAGAATAAGTCCAACTGTACCGAATGCTCCCCACATTGTTATTCCGTAATGAAGGTTTGTAATTTGTAAAGCAACAGAAGCAGCTTCTATTGTTTCAGGTTCTGCTAAATAAGGTGGAGCCATAAAGTGAGACATTGGCTCACCTACTCCCCAGAAGTAAAGAGCTACTCCTAGTCCACAGCTGAATAGCATGCAAAACCAAGTGAAAAAGCTATATTCAGGAGCATCATCATTTTTCCCAAGCTTTATATTACCATATTTTGAAATAGCTACTCCAATTGCAAAAACAGCAAAAGTAACAATACTTATTGTTAGCCACCACCCAAAATTTCCTACAATAAAACCGGTCATTGCGCTAGTTGCAGCAGCAAAGCCTTCAGGGTTAACAATACCTGCTACAATAACTACAGCAACTATAGCTATCATTCCGATTAGAATTACTCGGCTATGTTCTCCTAACAACGAAAATTTATTTTTATTATTTTCTTTTGACATCGTATTTCTCCTTGTTTGTAAATAGTTTGATTTTGAAAAGCCAGCAAAGTGAGCACTTACTACTATTGCTAGCTTTTCAAGTGTGCAGACTATTTGAAAATCTCTTGATTCTCAATAGCTACTGTTAGTGAATGTAAGGCTGCTTTTACTTTGTTGTATCTCATTGCATGTTCTTCGTCCTTTGTTAATGCTGGGTTACCAAGAGGGTATGGTATTGAAACAGTTTCAACCATACGATTTGAACCAACAGATTTTGCTACAGGAATCAAATTTATCATATGTACAATTGGGAATCCTTTTTTCTCGATTTCTTTTACCATTGTTGCTCCGCAACGTGTGCAAGTTCCTCAAGTTGATACCATAATTACACCATCAATCTTAGCTTCTTTTAGTTCTTCAGAAATCTCAATAGCCATTCTGCTAGCTTCACTTTGAGTAGTACCTGTACCTACAGTGGTATAGAAGTAATCATAAAGCTCTCCTATTTCATTTTCTTTCTCTAACTCTCTAAGAACATCAATAGGAACAATAATGTTAGGATTTTGATCTGCCTCTGTAGGATCAAAGCCTGCATGAATAGTTTTATACACTCCACTCTCTAGTCTATCGATTCCATTTACGCTGTATTTTCCCCATCTAGTAGCACTTGCAGATTGGATTTTATCTGGGTTATCTATAGGAATTATACCACCTGTATTTAAAACTGCTATTCTTGCATTTTTGATGTTTTTAATAGGGGCAGCTGGTTCAACTCTATCTACTGGTTCAATAGGAAGCTCAGTTTCCCATGGAAGGCCTTGGATTCTAGCTAAAAGCATATCTACAGCTCTATCTGAAGCTTTTACTTTTTTTGTTGGGAAAACTTGGTGTCTTAACCCTCTACCAAAATAGTTTTCCTCAGAAGCCCAAAGCACTTCATCCCCTTTTGCAGCTCTTAGTGCATAATTAACCATAACAGTGACATCTTTTCTCATGGCTGCAGCACTAGCTCCACCTTTGAAAATAATCATACTTTTTCTAAACATTTCAACCCCTGGGTTTTCGTCGTTCATAGATGAGTATACTGGGACATTGAACTTTTCTGAGATGGCTTTAGCGATAGTTCCGCAAGCAACGCCATATCTACCGGCCCTAAAAGCTGGACCAGCGAAGAACATATCAAACTCAATTCCTTCTAGTTTCTTTAGAATATCTTCAATCGCATCTTCTGTATTAGAACCCATATAGTTGTCCCCACATATAATAGTGTGAGAAATCTCTACTTCTTCCCCTAAAACAGTTTGGTACATTAAGCCTGGCCCAATTGCACCTTCTCGAATTTCAGGTTTATAGTCAGCCATGTCTTCTCCGCCAACTTGAGCAAAGAACTGATTTAAATAAATTACGCATTTTAATTTTTTCATTCTTAGAACTCCTTTACTGTTTTAACTGAAAATCCAGTTGTCATATCCCCAATATAAATTGAGTTGTTTTCCATTATTATTGAACCATCTTCACGAACTGATGGACCTAAGAGTTCATCGCTTCCCCAAGCACCTGCAAAGCCATCTCTGTTTAATGACTTAAGTTCACCAACTATCTCTTTCATTGGAGGAAGTTCGATTAACTCAGATACATTTCCAGTGGATACAATTGCATCAGCCTTTTCATCTAAGGTTACTAATGGTTGAGAAGCTCCATCACGACCTGTGCACTCAGCTGTAATTCCCACTGCTGTAATACCTGCATCTTTTAGAGCAGCTAGTGTAGCGACAAAGTCAGCATCAGGATTTCCGTAAGCATGTTCATTAACTATAGCTGCTTTTGCACCTAAGTTCTTAGCAAGATTAACACTCATCATTGTAGTACGTTTCTTTTCCTCATATTCTGCACTGTTATTGTCAATAATAACACCGAGGAAGTTTATTGTTTTACCATGCTCTTTATATAACCTTTTAATTGTAGGGTTATTTGTCATATCGTATGTCGAAAAAACACTTGAACTTGGAGTAAAACTACCACCAGTAATAGCACCATCTAAGATTTCATTTGGATGAATAAATGAAGGCAGCATTCTATTAGCATCCCAACCGTATACTAAAGTGTTATATCCAAGAATTTTCATTTGTGAGTCTAGTTGAGTAATATAAACTACCTTAGGTAAGCTTTCTTCAGCACTTCTTTCAGTAACTGGGTTAAGTGAGTATATTTCTTCATCTTCTGGAGAAAGATCTCTTACTGCTTCGCCTAGGTATTCAGATAATCTAATTCCAGCCCAGCGTAGTGCAAGGTTTCTTTTTTGCTGTTCATATCTCTCGTGCTCTTCATTTGTATCAGCAACTATACACAAATTGATTAAAGTTGAAAAGTAGCTATATTTTGCTCCTTCACCACTCATATCAATTAATCCATCTTGGAACCCACCGTAGTGCTTTCCGATAGACAGAATACTCATTCCTTTAAGACAATAAGTTACCCCTTCGCCAGCAGGTACAATGTCATTTACAATACCTGGATAGAGGGTACCACCCTCTACTTTGCACCTAGCTTCAACAGCAGCTTTTACAGGCACAAGTCTTTTTTCGTCTCCAGGCTTAGCTATTACTAGATCACACTCGGTTATTCTAGTGTCTTCCATGATAAACTGGATAGCTTCAGCTTTATTGATAGTAAGCACGCTATCCTTGAACTCTGTTTTTTCTCCAAAATTTATGTCTTTAACATAAAAATTACCTAGTTTAAGATTCAATATTTTGACCTCCTTATATGTTTTATTGATTAGGTGATACAAACACATCGTTAAATGAACGTGTTCATTATTTAAACAAGTTCATATTATAACTTGGTTAAATAAATGTCAAGGAAATAGCAACTTTTTATGATTATTGGCAAAGTAATTATAAAATAAAACATTATTGTTATGAGATATGAGTATGGAAGGGTATAATGTGGAATTAGAATTTGATGAGAAGTAGTGTAGGAATAGTGTGAATAGTGTATGCGTTTAATAAAAAGAGCCTTTTCGTTGATTAAAAAAAACGAATTTGATATAATCAATGATATGCTTGTGCTGAAAACAAGTTACAGTTTAGCAATGAATGCAATTCGGTTTGAAAAGCATACTATGAAGGGAGCGGAATGAATACAAATAGGAAGCTAAAAAATAAATCGTCTTTTATTACTGAAGCAATAAAAATAATGAAAGCTGACCCTAATTACAAGCTGTCTGCAAGATCAGTAGCAGAAGCAGCAGGATTCAATGCGGGAAGTATCTATAACTATTTTGACGGAATGGATCACTTAGAAAACACAGCATCCATATATTTTACAGAAGACTATGCTTTAGATCTTTCTAGAGCTGCAAAAAAAGCTGATACGGGCCTAGAAGTTTATATAGTAATGTGGGAAATTTTTTTGAAACATGCTTTTAAAAAACCTTTTATTTTTTATAATGTGTTTTACTCTGCAATTGCACAGACAGATAAACACAACCTGTTCAAAGAATACTATGAGATGTTTCCAGATAAATATCCTCACAACAATTCGCTTATTGAGTTAATGCTAAATCTAGATAAAACACAAAATAGAGGTAAATTTGTTCTAGACAAATGTGTAGAAGAAGGATCTATTAAGTTGGAGCATTTAGAATACATTAACCACATCCATATTGGGTATACAAAGATGGTTTTAAATGACATAGTAAAAAGTGACCTGTACAGGCCAAGCAAAAAGCTTTATCACCAAACGTTAATATACATCATATATAGCATGTACTATTTTGTTAGAGAAGATCATAGAGAAGTATTAAATGAGAAACTTGATTTTCATAAAATAGAAATAGAAGCAGGGATAAATTAAAATGAGAAGATAAAGAGAAGGTGGGGTCCTACACTTAGTAGCAATCTGCTCAAGTTGTACCAACACATCCAAGTTGAATATAACTTTATTTGGAAATTTTTTTGAAATTGTGCCTTGTGAAGAATGTTAATACTGAAGCAGCAGTTAAGTTGAAGCGTTGAGTTAACTAAAGTGCCTTTTGTTGGGATACATTTGACTTCATATACTTCTGTTTTTTATGAAATATACATACGCTTTGAGAGGAGTTTTGTTTGTGATGTTAGACTATTGTGAAAGTTTAATTCAGAATTTCCTTGCATTTAGTTTTTCAATTCAGTAAAAAAATAATTTTAATAATACTCAAAAACCATTT
>CAYJFM010000063.1:0-6301 GCA_964369805.1 uncultured Oscillospiraceae bacterium | reverse complement strand
AAAATATTGAGATAGAGAGTTTACTTTTCTCCACCCCAATATTTATTATAGAGCCCTTAAAAGTTGATTTTGGAAGAGATGTTTTTGTTAGAAAGTGAAAGAAGCTACCTAAATGAGGTAGCTTATGATTTTAGTATGGCTCTTATTTAGGCTGTTATCCATTTGACCTATTTTGCTTTGCATTATGAAGAGAAGAACTGGCATCTTTATGTAGTTGCTCAAATTTTACTTGCTCTGCTGGTAAATAACTGTATCCAACGGTACAAGTTATTTTCAGATCGTAGCTTTCATCTGGAAGTACAGATAGTTTTGAGGTGTTATCATGAACCTCCTGCACCTTACTTTTGAGTATAGCTAGGGGATCAGTGTTTGTTTTTAATATTATACAGAATTCATCACCGCCGAGACGGCAAACAATATCACTGTCTCTAAATTGTGACGCTAAGCTATGAGCAACTGATGAAAGAACTTCATCTCCAACTGATTGTCCATGTGTATTATTTATAAATTTTAGACCATCGATATCTATAATTAGCATGCTTACAAAATCATCTTTTTTTAGTTTTTTTGACATTTCGTCAAATGATAATTTCAAATAATAGGGACTAAGTATGCCAGTTAACTTATCTATTTTATTCTCAGAATCATCCAAGTCTAAAGTTAGATGTTGGTTTTGAATTTCTTCTACGATTACGATTAGATGATCTGGATTTCCACTTTTATTAAATTGAGGCATAAAACTAGCTGAATGCCACTGATATTCTTTTGTCTCAGGGTTAAAATGTCTGAAATTGACATGTTCGTGCTCTATATGATTAAAGGCAGATTTAAGAGCCCTAGAAAAGATAGGCCTGTCAGAAGGAAATAGTCTTAGGATGGATGCAGAAAAGTCTTTGAAACTTGTATAGCTTTGTTGATAGTTATTATCTTTGGCCCATTGCTCTGAAATAGTTAATGCACTGTTACTATATGAAATAATGAAAACTGCTTGTTTATTATTTTTAACTAACATTTTGATTATCTCATCTTTTACTTCGGAAGATTCTCGTTCATGTACAATAACCTCATTTAATTGTCCGATTTTTGTTTTTCTTCTGAATTCAGACAGTCTATATGAATGAATTAATAAGTAGAAGAAAGCGGCTACAATAAAGGAGATAGTCACATTCAGTGAGTAAGAAGTATCTTCATGTAAATCTGTAAAAATAAAATATAAAGTGTAGATTATAGCATAGATTACCATAGAGTATTTTACTCCAGTGACAGACATAAGGGTGAAAATATAAATACCTGTTATAGTGGATAAGGCAGAGATTCTACCTGAATCAAGAGAAATTTCAAAGAGGTTTAAAAATAACATCCAGAAAGTTAAAAAAGTTACAAAAAAAGTTGAGATATAGTATATACTAACTTTTGAGTTTTTATATTTTTTAGTAAAGAGAAATGATAAAAGAGAAAAAACAAATAGTGATATATATATAATATAATATAATTCTGTTGATGAAGTTGGTGGGCTTTCATTTCCTTGGCTAATCAGGTTAACTATATTAAAAGCCTGAGAAACCATTGAAAAAATGCAAAAGAAATAGAGCACTAGATATACTCTACCAGCTAAAAAATCTCTATAGGTAGCTGTTTCATTAGGAGCTATATATAAATTATCCATATATACTTGTTTAACTTTATCAAAAAGAACTGTTTTCTTCATAGTCATAAAATTCACACCCTAATTCTAAATTAAAATACATGTGTATACTATTGATTATAATATTATAACATAAAATCATTGAAATAAATGTTTGTTATTTCTGTAAAGGGTAGCTAGATATAGTAAGGGCATTAAGCACTTTAGTTAAATCATCTGGTAAAGGGGCAAATAGGGATAGTGGTTCTTTGCTGAGAGGATGAAGAAAATGATAATATTCTGCATGCAAAGCTTGTCTTGTTATTATTGCACTTGTAATATCCAAACTATCATCATATAAAGAATCTCCTGCTATAGGATGACCAATGTGAGATAAATGGACCCTAATTTGATGGGTTCTACCAGTCTCTAGATTTATGGATAGAAGGGAATATCCTTCACTGTATTCTTTCAATACCTTATAATGGGTTATGGATGGTAGTCCTGTCTCCTTTATAGCTCGTTTCATTGAATCAGGTTCCTCAATATCAATTGGTAAGTTTATGGTACCTTCTTTCTCTAGAAGTATACCTTTAACTAAGGTGAGATATTTTTTCTGAATAGACCTATTTTTCATTTGTTTTGTAATATGATCTTGAGCATATGCTGTTTTTGCAATAAGAATAATTCCAGAGGTATCCATATCAATTCTATTAATAAAGCGAATCTTAAAGTTTTGATTAGTGAGATTCTGGTAATATGAAATACCATTTGCTAAAGTTCCACAAGGGGTTCCTCTTGCCGGATGTGCAACCAGTCCAGGGGGTTTATTTATAATTAGTAAATGCTCATCTTCAAAAATAATTTGAATTGGAATGTTTTCAGGGTGGAAATTGTTTGTTTCTTCTGGGAGAACAACAGAAATAATAGAGCCTACTTCTGGAACTAACCACATTGTAGGTGGCTTACCATTTACATAGACTCTATTTTCTTTTTTTATTTTAGTTCGAAGTCTTGTTGAGAAATCAAATTTGCTACGAAAAATATCATTAGTAGATAAACCTTTCGAATAATCTTCCTCAGTTACAATATACTTAAATGTTGTCATATATAGTTTCCCTATAGTTTATTTATAAAAACTTACTCTTTACCTTATTCCAGAACTCATAGGATTCAAATCTAAGAAGGTTAACAACCTCATTTGCAAATTCTATCTTAATTTCCTCTACATCATCATAATCTTGATCAATACCGTCTGATATTACAGAAATAATGCTGTTTCTTCCTTCTTCAGGAATAATTTGAATAGGAAGGTCGGGCGGGAGTAGCAGACTGGATGTGAAGGATCTATAAGCGGTGGTATTAAAGGGAGCGATAGGGGTTATCTGTAACAGTTTCAGTCTTGGGTCTACTATTGCTCCGCCAATTGAATAATTATAAGCAGTGCTGCCTGCAGGAGTGGATATGATTATACCATCACCACTATATTTTTCAATAAAGTTATTATCTATATTTATATCAATGTGTACAGCTTTAGGTCTACCACCTGTAATTACCACTTCATTTAAACCTCTTCTAATATGAGTGGCATTAGTAGTTTTAATAGTCGCCTTGACAGTTGACATGGGCTGTAGGACATATTTGTCATTAATATAATGATCAATAAACTCATCTAGTTGATCAGGATGGATTTCTTGGAAAAAACCTAACGTCCCTGTATTTACACCGACAATTGGAACTTGCGGAAAATTATTGTCATGAATAGCATTTAAAGTTGCCCCATCACCACCGACGGAGATAATAAGGGCAGTTTTTTCATCTAGATTTTCTTGTACATTAAACCCTGCTTTTTCTAGTTTTACGCGCAATTCCATAGCAGTTTTTATAGAAACTTCTCTTTTATTTGAGCACACATAAATATTTTTTTTCATTTGAACCTCATATGTAATATATAAAATTTGTGGAACCTTTTTATTGTTTAGTTGTCCTACCTTGTTAACTCATCAAATCTATCTACAAGGTCTTTGAATACTACCATTGCTTCCTTAACTGGCTCGGGACTGCCCATATCTATACCAGCAATTTTTAGAAGCTCAATAGGGTAATCACATTCACCTGATTTCAAGAAATCAATATAAGCGTCCCTAGCAGCAGCACCCTCATTTAGAATTTTGTGAGATAAAGCGGTAGCAGCTGAAAACCCTGTGGCATACTTATAAACGTAGAAGGCTCTATAGAAGTGAGGTATTCTAGCCCATTCATATTTAATATATTCATCTTCTGAGAGTGCAGGGCCAAAGTATTTTTTGTTCAAATTGTAATAGATTTCTGACATACTTTCAGCAGTTAGAACTCCACCTTCTTCTATAATTTCATGGGTCATCATTTCAAACTCTGCAAACATTGTTTGTCTAAACAGTGTTGTTCTAAATTCTTCTATGTGTAAATTAAGTAAATATTTTTCCATTTCTTTGTCATTGGCATTATTTACCAGGTATGACAGGAGAAGATTCTCATTTACAGTAGATGCAACTTCTGCTGTGAAAATAGAATGTCCACCGTATACAAAAGGCTGAGTTTTTCTTGTGTAATATGAGTGCATTGAATGACCCATTTCGTGTACTAGAGTGAATACGTCTTTTAGGGTATCTGTGTAGTTAAGCATTATATATGGCATACTATCATAGCTACCAAAACTGTAAGCACCACTAGTTTTATTTTTGTTTTCATAAATATCAATCCATCTTGAATTAACACCAGTCTTTACAGCTTCAACATACTCTTCACCCATTGGAGCGAGAGAATTGACCATTATATCGACTCCTTCTTCAAAAGGAATATCGACCTTAGGTAAGGAAATTAAAGGCACGTATACATCATGCATTTTTAATTCATCAACCTTAAGCAGTCTTTTTCTTGTTTTCATGTACTTATGTAGTGCAGGTAGGCTCTCGTTTACTTGCTCAATTAAATTGGTATATACCTCTTTTTTGATATTGTCTGAAGAGAGAGAAGCTTCGAGGGCAGAAGGGTACTTTCTAATTCTAGCAGTTACCACATCGGTTTTAGTATTGTAATTATAGGTCGTAGCAATTGTATTAATCAGATTTTTATATGCCTTATACATTGCTTCAAATGCATCACTTCTTACTTCTCTATTTTTTGATTCCATAAATTTTATGTAATTCCCATGAGTTAAAGTGACATCTGCACCAGTTTCATCCTTAACTTTACCAAAGGTCATATCACCATTATTAAGAATAGAGAATATGTCATTAGTTGCAGGAAAAAGCTGACTTAAGTTAGCCATCAATGCCTCTTCTTCTTTGGACAGGACATGGTCTTTTTCTCTGAAAATATCCATTAAAGCAAACTCATAAACCTTAAGATCTTTATTTTCTTCGATAAAGCCTTCAATTTTGCTTTGCTCGGACTCTAGAAGTTCTGGAACAAAAAAAGAAGTGTTTGCACTGATCTGGGAAATGGCAACATTTGCCCTATCGCACATAGCAGAGTACGTATCATCAAGGTTATCTTCATCCTTTTTCATTCTAGCAAAGACAAAGGCTTTTTCTAGAAGCTTCCACATATTATCTTTGCATATTAAAGCTTTTAGAAGATTATCACTTGAAGATGCTAAAGTCCCTGAAAAAGCTTTAAACTCTTCACTTAGGGTAATTGAAGCAGCAAGGTCTTCACTCCATTTTTCATTGGATACGTACATATCTTCTATGTCCCATTTATATTTTTTTTCTATTTGATCTCTTGTTTTTAAATCACTCATAATTTACCTCCGATTTACTTAGAAAATTATACCACAATATCATTTGTTTAAGTAGTATATTTGATATAAATGATTGATAAATGATAGAGTAGTAAAATTTAAATAATGATGAATTAATATGGAGTTTTATTTTACTTTTTTGCTTTTTTTTAGTATACTAATTATTTAGGGAAGGGGTGTAAAATGGATAATAGACCTATAGGATTTTTTGACTCAGGGCTTGGAGGCCTTAGCTGTATTCCGTATTTAATAAAGGAACTTCCAGAAGAAAAAATAATATACTTTGGAGATACAGCAAGAACACCATATGGTTCAAAAGCAATATCTACCATACAACATTTTTCAACACAAATTTCAGACTTTTTAATGAAAAAAAATGTAAAAATGATTGTCATTGCTTGTAATACAGTTAGTGCAACCTGCTTAGAATTGTTAAGAGAAAGACACAAGGACGTGCCTATTGTAGGAATAATTGCACCTACTACAGAAAAAATAAAGAGGGAAGCAACTTCAGAAGACAGGATTGGGATTATTGGAACAAAGGTTACAGTTAATACGAAAACTTATTCAAAGGAAGTAGAAAGTAGAGGTGATTTAAATATTTTTGAAACATCTTGCCCAGCTTTTGTACCTTTGATAGAAGAGGGAATAATTAATAACCAAATTATGGACTTAACTGTCAACTATTATTTAGATGACTTCATAAAGGATAACAATTTAAACTCTTTAGTGCTCGGATGCACACATTATCCGTTGATAAAAGAGAATATAAAAAGACTTTATCCAAAACTGAATATAATTAACCCGTCTAAAGAAATAATAGTAGAGATTAAAAGAATCTTAGAAGAAGAAAATAAATTTGCAGTAAACAGCAAGTTTGAAAACAAGTTTTA
>CAYJFM010000062.1:0-6538 GCA_964369805.1 uncultured Oscillospiraceae bacterium | reverse complement strand
GGAACAGAAAACATAGTTTTATATCCATACTACGAAAAAGAAGACTCAGGAACAGAAACTATTCCAGGTGGTGGAACAGACCCTGAGGAAAGCACTAACCCAGGGAGTGGAGGGGAAACACCAGTACCTGTACCACCAACAACAGAAGGCGGTGGAGGGGAAACACCAACACCACAGCCTGAAATTGAAGATGACAAGGGAACAGACCCAGAAGAAGATAAACCTGAAATTGCAATAACACCTCCAACCGTAGAAGAGCCGATTGATAAAGTTGAAATCAATGGTAAAGAATTGGATAAGGATGATTATACGATTGATGAAAATGGGAATTTAGTAATTGACCCTGAGTATATTGCAACACTGCCAGATGGAGAACATACCATTACAATAGAGATAGCAGGAAAGCAATATGAAACAATAATTCTGATGAGCAATGGAGTACCATTGTCTATGGGAGAATTCAATCTAGTAGGAGAAGATGAAGGGCAAACAACATGGAGCTTGTTTGATTTACTATCAACCATATTTGTAACATTATCAGCATTATATATAGCTTTCATTAAGAAAAGAAAGAAAAATAATGAAGATGAAGAAAAGTGGGATGAGTTTGATAGAAAATACAACGAAACAGAAGATAAGAAGTTTGCGAAACTTCGAAGAGGAAAAACGATAGCATTGGCAGTCGAAGCAGTTATGGCAATTATACTATTGTTCATAACACAAGATTTCATAAATATGGTTATATTCGACGAGTACAGTGTCGCATTCGCATTATCAGTGGTTCTTTCAATTATACTTGTAATGATGGCAAATAAAAAACCAAGAGATGATGAGGACAGAACAGTAACAATAGCTGACAAAATTGAAGAGTATAGAGAAGAGCAAAAAGATGATGAGAGAAAACTTCGAAATGGGAAGATTGCTGCAATAATTGTAGACCTACTACTAATAGTTGCATTGATACTTGTAACTAGAAGTGGTGTAGCAACGTTACTCACAGTTGATAGTTTTACAATAATATTTGTACTATGCATGCTATTAATAGGAACAATTATTCCGATTTCTAATAACATAGACGAAAAAGATGTTGAAGGAATCTAGAAAAATGAACAATTGATGAATACTAAAAAATGAATCAATAAGAAAAGACAGGAGAAAATGATATTATTCACTTTCTCCTGTCTTTTGATTAAACAGTGGCTAAATTTTTCTTTAGAATTTTTAAAAACTGTTTTTCTTTTGCGCTTAGAGGGATATCTTGATGCTTGACTAGATAGACATTAAGATAGTCAGGAAAATCTTCTATAGTTAAGGTTTTACAACCAAGAGCTTGCTGCTGCTTGGATATTTTACCCATAACTACAGAAATGTAATTGCTCCGAGTGATACTATCGACCAATCCACCTCTATCAAAAATATACATGGTTTTTTGATGTTTATCGCGGCCCAAAACTTTCAACCAATCTTCATATTCAAAGTTCTCGTAGGTAACGAAACGTTCAGCTGCAAGCTGGGAAAATGAAATTGAACTATCATCTTTATAAATTCCAGTGGAAGAAACTAGAGCATAGGGTTTTATTTTTGTGGCTAACTCAACCAGTTCTAGGTTATATTGGCTTATTATTTTTCTATGCTCATTTACTCTACAATTAAAACAGTAGAATAATGAAAGGTTATATTTCTTCTCGATCACATCTTGGATAGTTTGTATTAATCCAGTTTCTTTAAAGGAATCCTCAATTTCTATACTTGGAAATTTTGCTTTAAATTCCATGAAACTTTCCATAAAAGTTGAAGAATAGGTGCATGATATAGATAGATTAGTACGCTTATTATTAGTAAGGGAAATATTCTTAATGATCTCCATTTCATTTACAATGGTTTGAGCGCTTTTAATAAATAGTTCACCGTCCTTAGTGAGTTTCACACCCTTGTTATACCTTTGAAAAATTTGTATGTTAAAGTCATGCTCAATGGTTTTAATGATTGAGCTTAGATTTGGCTGAGATAAATAGAGGTTTTGGGAAGCCCTATTTATAGAACCGCATTTTGCAACCTCGATAATATATTCTAGATAGTGAATGTTCATAATATCCTCCAGACTGGCAATTTAAATAGCAAGGGACATTGTTAATTATTTGACTTAACACTTGTATTGTACCAAAAAATCAACTGAATTGCATAGAAATTGATATACAAAAAAATATATATCAAGAGTAATTTACATATAACTAGAGTAAGGAAGTGTGTGCTAGCATTAAGTTAGTTAGAAACACAATTAAGTAGAACAATACTTTAGGAGGTAAAAAATTATGGCAAAAGGTCAACCAACAAGTGCGTTAGCATCACCAAGATTTTGTAATATGGGAACATTCATGAGAATGGGAAGAGTGGAGAGTGCAGAAGGGCTAGACTTTGTAATCGCAGGAGCTCCCTTTGACACTGCAAGCTCATTCAGATCAGGATCGAGATTTGGGCCTAACGCAATTCGTAATATTTCTGTTATGATGAAGCCTAATAATGTTATTCAACAAGTTAACATAATGGAATCACTAAAAGGTGGAGACATTGGAGACTTTAACGTTACACCAGGCTATATACACCCTTCATACAAGTCAATTGAAGAGGGAATGGATAATATTGTTAATGCGGGGGCAGTTCCAATTGTGCTAGGAGGAGATCACTCAATTACTCTGGCAGAGCTAAGATCTGTTGCAAAAAAACATGGGCCTGTTGCGTTAGTACATTTTGACTCACACTCAGATTTATGTGATGAAGTTTTTGGAGAAAAATACAATCATGGAACACCATTTAGAAGAGCTATTGAAGAAGGTTTAATTGATACAGAGCATTCAATTCAAGTTGGCATGAGAGGATCATTATACGACCCTAATGAACATAAAATGGCTGCAGAGCTAGGAATGCTATTAATCCCTGGCCATAAGGTTCATGAAATGGGAATGGATGCTATTGTGGAGATGATTAAAGATAGAGTAGGAGATAAAAAGTGTTTCTTGACCTTTGATATTGACTTCGTAGATCCAGCATATGCACCAGGAACAGGAACACCTGAAGTAGCAGGGTTTACATCTTTTGAAACTTTACATATTTTAAGAAACATTAAAGATTTAAACTATATTGGATTTGACATAGTAGAAGTATTACCTGCATATGACAGTGGAGAAGTAACTTCTTACATGGCAGCAAATATTGTATTTGAATATCTATCCATACTAGCGTTAAAAAAACAAAACAAGTAAACATTACAAAAAGTAAAGCGAGGAAGATAGATGGAATTTAGAGATGAAGTAGTAGAAGAAATCGTTGATGAGGCTGAAGAACCAGTTAATTATAATGATAATAAGGTGCTGGACTCTTATAGACTTGATCCAGCCCAAAGAAAAACAGGAATGATAAAAGCGAGCTTTTTCACATTAATAGCAGTTTTTATATTCTTTGTGCCAATAACTATTAATGGGCAAACCGATATTGCTTTTGGATTTATATACAAAACTATACAATCAACATTAGGTAATGTAGGCGCTTGGCTAATAAGCGGAGGTATAGTTGGTGGTAATGCCATCTTAAGTATATACGGAAAGTTAATTTGCAAAAATAAAGAAAATAAACTGTATAAGTACTATGAAGAAGACTCTGTAGTGCATGTAATCCTGTATGTATTAGGAGCTGTGTTCTCAATTTGCTATTTACTGAATACGACATTTGGAATACCACTTCCAGATATTATTGTAGGCTCACATACTGCAGGGTCGGTAATACCAGTAGCACTATCGGTGTCGTGGATTATCCCTGTAAGTGCAATATTCATGCCGTTCTTATTAAACTACGGGATTGTTGACTTCATAGGAAGTCTAATGGAACCTTTAATGCGCCCAGTATTTAAAGTTCCAGGAAGAAGTGCAGTTAATGCCATTGCATCTTTTGTAAGCTCTTCTTCAGTAGGGGTCTTAATTACAAGCAAATTATATAGAGATGGTATTTATACTAAAAGAGAAGCGGCTATTATTGCCACTGGATTTAGTGCTGTAAGTGTTGGGTTTGCTTATATGGTTATTGAAACTGCAGGCTTAAGTGAACACTTTATTCCAGTGTACTTTACAGCGATGTTAATAACACTACTAGTAAGCTTTGTTATGTCGCGTATACCACCTCTGTCCAAGATTGATTCCATATACAAAAATGGGGAAGTTCAAGACTTAGATAAAATTAATGCCGAAGCTAGAGAAACAAAGGGGATGCTAAAGAATGGAGCAAACCGAGCTATAAAAAAAGCCTATTTAGCACCGAACTTAGGTAAGGAAATAGGAATAAGTCTAAAGGATGGCTACTATGTATTGCCTAAGGTAGTATCACTATTGACAGCAGTAGGAATTATAGCGATGATTATTGCTACATATACGCCAGTTTTCCAGTGGATTGGAATGCTATTTGAGCCGTTATTAAACTTACTTAGAGTGCCAGATGCTGAGCTAATTGCGCCGTCATTCCCAGTAGGAATAGCAGAAATGTTCTTGCCAGTATTACTAATTGCTGACAAAATCGACATTATCTCTGAAGCTGCAAGATACATGGTAGTAACAGTATCTATGGTTCAAATTATATTCTTCTCAGAAACTGTAGTAGTAATGATTTCAACTAAAATTCCTATTAACTTAAAGCAACTAATCATTTGCTTTTTCGAAAGAACAATAATTGCAATTCCAATTACAGCAGTTTTTATGCATCTAATGTTTTAAATAGAGAATACTCATAGAAAAAATAATGGGGCAGTCGAAGTGGACAGCCCCATTTTGCATTCTAAAATTATATAAATATTTCAAATCTTCTTAGAAAATGTGAAATATTGATTACAACCCCAAATCGCTGTAAGTGGACGGTGTAGAAAAATAATAGCCCTGAGAATGAGAAATTTTCTCTTTGGAAATTAGAGTTTGAATCTCTTCATTTTCAACAAATTCCGCTACTATTTCAGAACCTAGCAAGTTTCCCATATAACATATTGAATTTAGAATAATTTTGCTATCTTCACAATTAGAGAGTGATTTGATAATTTTACCGTCTATTTTTATTATCTCCGGCTTTAAAGCGGTAATTGCTGTATAGGTGGCATAGCCAGAACCAAAATCATCAATAGCTATAAGACAACCAATATTACGGATGTTAACCAAGAACTCATAAATGGTGTTTCCGCTACTATAATCCTCTGTTTCGACAAACTCGATTATTATTTTTGTAGGATCAGGATGTTTTTTTAGTCTATCCAAGAACCATTCACGAAAGTCAGAGGACTGAATATCATGTAAAGAAATATTTAGGCTAAGTTGAACTTCTTTACCTTCAAATAAAGTAAGAGCCTTATCTATTAGAACTTTACTCAAAGTAAGATACAATTTAAGTTTTTTTGAGGCTTCAAGGAAAAACCCTGGAGTATAAACTTTACCGTTTTCACCAACAACCCTCATTAAAGCTTCATACTTATCAATCTCACCTGTTTTATTATTATGTATTCCTTGAAAATATGGAATAACTTTATCCTCTCTGAGAGCATAGGTCAGAGTATCAAAAATTTTAAGTAGCTCTTCCTGTTCATTTTGGAGTTGATCTTTTTCATCAGTAACTAATATGAAGTTGTTTTGCAAGTCTTTATTTAAGTAATATGCAGCAAGGCAGCGATTAACTAAATTCTCACCAAACGCAATAGAAAATCTTGAAACTCCACTAAGTCCGGTTTGTTGCCCTCTAATGAGTTCATACTGCTCGCGATTTGCTTTCATCAAGTTATAAAAATCTTCAGCGCTAATATCATCATTTGCAACTGCCATGAATGTTTTATAAGAGTGTATATAAACCCGAATGACTTTATCAAGACCTAGTTGGCGATAAGCTTCATTACCCATTTTAAGGATTTCAGTGCTAGTATTATAGTATTTTTCTTCACTGAAGCAAGCAATCATCATATCTGCGTTAACAACCTCAGTCATACAGATTTTATTAAACTTATACACTTCATTATCTTTGAGAAATTGCTCATAACTCATAATACCGAACCTTACATCAATAAGGGGATTATTTTGGCTAGATATATTCATAACTCTTACCTCTTTTCTTATGAAAAATAGCGTTGCATTATTAAGTTATACTATATGAATCATAATGTTTTTATGCGATAGGATCCAAAGATGCTCAGCCAATTTTAGTGGGACTGATACTTTAAGTTATATCAAGAATTGGGGGCAATGTCAACTAAAATTTGTAAAAATAAAAGGCCTTAAATTTATTGAAATTTAAGGCTGTCGTGCATTTTCATGTTCGAATCATCAATAAAAAAGGCCATAGCAGTTGCTATGGCTTTTGGTACTCCCGAGATGATTTAGCATCCATTTTAAAAATGTATGCCGTTCATCGCCTGTGCGACAGGCTTGAACCACTCCAGAGACAAGTCTCCACGAGACTTGTTAGACTCTGTCGTGCATTTTCATGTTCGAATCATCAATAAAAAAGGCCATAGCAGTTGCTA
>CAYJFM010000061.1:0-6847 GCA_964369805.1 uncultured Oscillospiraceae bacterium | reverse complement strand
AAGAGCTTATTCAAAGGATTAAATCTGGAGAATCAGAATACCACTTTGTGGAAGTGATGGCATGTCCAAGCGGATGTATTAATGGAGGTGGGCAACCTAAGTCTAACCTTGAAGCTAGAAAAGTTAGAGCAAAAACTCTATATGTAGATGATAAGCTATCAGAAATTAGACATTCAGATGCAAATCCATTTGTTAAAAAATGCTATGAAGATATCGTAAAAGACAAGGCTCATGATTTACTTCATGTGCACTATAAAATATAAGCTTGAATACTCACGCTGTATTATAAAAAAGTAAAATGAAAAGTAACCTAAACTGTATTTGTTTGGGTTACTTTTTCTATCTAATTAAGCCTTGGGCTAATCAGAAAGGCCGGCAAAGAGTTGTAATTTTAATTATAAAACTGTTGAGTGTAGAAGGTGTTGTTATGATATAATACACATAATAAATGCAGGAAAACCGTGAAGGAGGGGTTATGAACCAAGAATTTTTTACAGAAGTTAAAGAACTAACAGAAAACCTTGTTAGAGTTCCTAGTGTGGTATGCAAAGAGGGTCAAGAGACTCAGTGCGCAAAGTATATATATGAGTATCTACAAAGGCTACCATATTTTATTGAAAATAAAGAACAGTTATTTATGTCTCAGACAACGGAAGATACTGTTGTAAGGCACAATACCTTAGCCTATGTGAAGGGGAAAAAGAACGGTGGAACTAATAAGACTGTGATTCTATTTGGGCATCTAGATACAGTAGATGTAGAGGATTTTGGTGGAGATGTGTCTGTAGCCTTCGAAAGCCAAAAGGCAAAGGATTACTTAAAAGGAATGAGGGGGATTTCTAGCCAAGTTAAAGAGCATATAGAGTCTGGTGAGTATATGTTTGGGAGAGGCTGCCTTGACATGAAAAGCGGGGTAGCTTGCCAAATGAGCTTAATAAAGTACTTTAGTGAGAACCTGGAAAAGCTAGAGGGAAACCTTGTATTCATTGGGCACTGTGATGAAGAGGATATGTCACATGGCATACTGAGGGCACTAGTTGATTTAGATGAAATAAAAGAAAAAGAAGGCTTTGAATACCTAGCGGCAATTAACTCAGATTACTCTACACCTTATTATGAGGGGGATGAAAATAGATACATATATCTTGGATCTGTAGGAAAATTACTTTCAAGCTATTATGTAGTAGGGCAAGAGTCACATGTGGGACAACCTTTTAGCGCCCTTGACCCAAACCAAGTGATGGCGGAAATCACAAGACTTATGAATCTGAATTTAGATATGTGCGATGAGGCCTTAGGCGAAACTACACTGCCTCCTATTTCTTTGAAGCAGGCAGACTTAAAACCCTTCTATTCGGTCCAAACAGCAAGTGCAGCCTATGGATATTTTAATTTTTTCACTCACAGCTACACCCCTAAGGATGTAATTGAGATATCGAAAAAAGTGGGTATAGATGCCATGACAAATGTAATAGATAGTGTTGATGCGACTTATAAAAGTTACTGTAATAAGTTAGGTTTTAAGTATTCAAAAGTCCCATTTGAAACCGCAGTATATACTTATGAGGAGTTTTATGCTGACATAAAGATGGAGCATGGTGAGAAGTTTGAAAAAGCCATGAAAGAATATGCATCATACCTTTGCAAAGAAAGGCCAGACTTGGACCTTAGGCTATTTAGCATGGAAATGATAAAGGAAGGAATGAAGTGGGTAACAGATAAAAAGCCAATGGTGATTGTATACTTCTCTTCGTCCTATAATGCAAGAATTGAAATTTCAGGTAAAACTACAAAAGAAAAGAACTTAATAGACGCAGTACAGAAAGCAATTGAGGAGGAAGGAAAATTCTGCGAAAATCCTATTGTAATGAAGTACTTCTTCCCGTATATTTCAGATTCAAGTTTCCTATATGTGTGTGATGATGATGAGTCACTAGATTCATTGGAGAAAAACATGCCTGCCTGGGGTGAAAAGTACACCCACAAAGTTGATGCTATTAGAAAAATAAATGTACCAGTGGTTAACATAGGAAGCTATGGTATGGATGGACACATGGCAACGGAAAGAGTTCATGAAAAATACACATTCCAAAATGTAACCAATATGATGTGCACTACGATCTCAGAGTTGCTAAAATAAAACTTACGTATTACATGAGTGGCAAAAAAGTAGCAGCGTAAGCGATGATAAAACAGATAAAACCTTCTTTAAAGTTAATCTTTTGAGAAGGTTTTTAAAATATTATAGCTGCATAATTATACACAAAGTAAAAATATTAAAAAAAATGAATAAATATGCAAAAAAGTATTGCATGTTTATTTTTTTTTGTATATACTGTGAAACATAGCGATTCGGAAAAAGAACAGATGAAAGGAAACAAGAAAAATGGCAAAGACAAAAGAACAAATTAAAAAGGTAGTTTTAGCGTATTCAGGAGGATTGGACACATCTATAATCATTCATTGGTTGAAAGAAAATTATAATAACTGCGAGGTTATTGCAGTTTCAGGAGATGTGGGTCAGGGATCTGAGCTAGATGGACTAGAAGAAAAAGCAAAAAATACAGGAGCGTCAAAGTTATATATTGCAGATTTGAAAGAAGAATTTATTCAAGATTATGTATATAAAACAGTTAAAGCTGGCGCGGTATATGAAGGAAACTACTTACTTGGAACATCTTTTGCTAGACCAATAATTGCAAAAAAATTAGTTGAAATCGCACTTGAGGAAGAGGCTGATGCTATATGTCACGGTTGCACAGGTAAAGGAAATGATCAAGTTAGGTTTGAACTTTCAATTAAAGCTTTTGCACCGAACATGACAATTATTGCTCCTTGGAGAGAGTGGGATATAAAATCTCGTGAAGAGGCTATTGATTATGCTGATAAACATGAAATTCCTTTAAAAATAAATAGAGAAACAAACTATTCTAAAGATAAAAACTTATGGCATTTATCACATGAAGGCATGGACTTAGAAAATCCAGCAAACGAGCCAAAACTGTTAAAAGAAGGATTTTTAGAGATGTGCGTAGCACCAGAGGCTGCACCAGATGAGCCAACATACTTAACATTAGGTTTTGAAAAGGGAGTGCCGACAACACTTAATGGAGAAACTCTAAATGGAGTGGAAATGGTTGCCAAGTTAAATGAAATAGGTGGGGCCAACGGAATTGGGATAAAAGATATTGTAGAAAATCGTTTGGTAGGAATGAAATCCCGTGGCATCTATGAAACACCAGGAGGAACAATTATATATCATGCACATAATAAGTTAGAAGAGCTTTGTCTAGATAGAGAGACATATCATTACAAACAAGTGGTTGCACTGAAATATGCAGACCTTGTATATAATGGTCAATGGTTTACACCACTAAGAAAATCAATGGATGCCTTCGTAGATGTAACACAAGAAAATGTAACAGGTGAAGTAAAGCTGAAACTATACAAAGGTAACATAATTGATGCCGGTGTAATCTCGCCGTTTTCACTGTACGATGAGGCTTTTGCAACATTTGATGAAGATGATGTATATAACCAAGCTGACGCAGTAGGTTTTATTAATTTATTCGGATTACCAATTCAAGTACAGGCAAAAAAAGGACTTAGTACAAAATAGTAGGAGGAAGAACGATGCAGCTTTGGAAAGGCAGATTTTCAAAAGGGATTGACCCCAAAACAAACGATTTTAACTCTTCAATTTCTATTGACAGTAGAATGTTTAAGGAAGACATATCTGGAAGCATAGCTCATGCAACTATGCTAGGAAATTGTGGAATAATACCTAAAGAAGATACAGAAAAAATCATAGAGGAGCTTCATAAAATTAATGAAGAGATAGAAAATGGAAATTTGCAAATTGATCCTAATGCTGAGGATATTCATACTTTTATTGAAGGAGAGCTTACTGGAAGAATAGGGACGGCAGGAAAAAGATTGCATACTGCAAGAAGTCGAAATGATCAGGTAGCTACAGATACAAGGCTATACCTGAGAGAAGAATGTGGTAGTCTAATGAAATTGCTTAAGGAACTTTGCAAGGCGTTAATACTTAAAGCAGAAGAGTACAGTCATTCAGTAATGCCAGGATATACACATCTGCAAAGAGCTCAACCAGTTAGCTTCGGACATCATATGTTAGCATACTGCGAAATGTTTGCTAGAGATATTGAACGAATAGAAGATGCTAAAAATAGAATGAACTACTCTCCTCTAGGCTGCGGAGCTCTTGCGGGAACAACTTACCCAATAGACCGATGGGAAACCACAAAGGCCTTAGGCTTTAAGGCTCCTATGAGAAACAGCCTTGACGGTGTATCAGATCGAGATTTTTGCGCAGAAATTGCCTTTGCCACATCATTAACAATGGTGCACCTTTCTAGACTTTCAGAAGAAATAATATTTTGGTGTTCTTGGGAATGCAAATTCATAGAACTAGATGATGCCTTTGCCACAGGTTCTAGTATAATGCCGCAGAAAAAGAATCCAGATATCACTGAACTAGTTAGAGGGAAAACAGGTAGAGTAATTGGAGATGTTACTACTCTTCTCACAATGTTAAAGGGCTTACCTCTAGCATACAATAAAGATATGCAAGAAGATAAAGAAGCTACTTTTGACGCAGTAGACACTTTAAAACTTTGCTTAACCCCATTTATACCAATGATTAGCACAATGAAGGTCAATGAGAAAAATTTAAAAGAGGCTGCCTCAAAAGGGTTTATAAATGCAACAGACTGTGCAGATTATTTAGTAACAGAAAAAGGGATAGCCTTTAGAGATGCATATAAGATTACAGGAGAGTTAGTTGCCCTTTGCATAGAAAAGGGAGAGAGTTTAGACAGCTTAGAGCTTTCTGAATATAAAAAAATATATTCAGGCTTTGACGAAAAGGTTTATAGTGCAATTGACTTAGATACCTGTCTAAGAGATAGAACTTCACTTGGGGGGCCAGCTCCGCAAAATGTAATAAATGAGATTACAGTTATGAAGGAAAGGTTAGGTTACAGTGGTTAAAGCAGGAATAATCGGCGCTACAGGCTATGCTGGGGCAGAGCTTTGTAGGATGCTACAATACCATAAAAAAGTAGAGTTAAAGGCAATTAGCTCCCATAGCTTTGAAGGGCAGATGCTACCCGAAATATATCAAGCGTATCAAAGTATTATTGAGTTGAAATGTCAAACTCAAGAAGATGTAATTGAAAAAGCAGATGTAATATTTGCAGCACTGCCCCATGGACATTCTCAAGAGATTGCAAAGATTTGTAAAGAAAAATCTAAGGTATTTATAGATCTTGGAGCTGACTTTAGGCTAGATAGTGAAGCAGATTATAAGAAATGGTATGGTTGTGACTTTATGGACATAGATCTACAGGAAGAAGCAGTATATGGATTACCTGAATTATATAGAAATAGAATAAAAGGCAGCACATTAATAGCAAATCCAGGTTGCTATACCACAGCGGTACCTTTAGCACTCTATCCAGCACTAGTAAGCAATTTAATTGAAACAAAAGGAATAATTTGTGACTGCAAATCAGGGGTAACAGGCGCAGGGCGTGGACTAAGCCAAGCCACCCATTTTGCAGATTTAAATGAAGGATTTTCTGCATATAAGGTGGCTAATCATAGACATACCCCAGAGATTGAGCAAACTCTAAGCAAGATAAAGGGGGAAAAAGTAAATGTTACCTTTGTACCACACTTACTACCAGTAAATAGAGGGATACTTGCTACATGCTATGCCAAGCTTGTCGATAAAAACATAAGTAAAGAAACCATCATAAGCGCTTATAAAGAGACATATAAGAATGAATATTTTATTAGAATAATGCCTGAGGGGAAAAGCCCTAATATTCACAATGTGAAATACACTAATTTTTGTGACATTGGTATTTTCATTGATGAGGAGAATCAAATGTTAATAGTTATATCAGCTATTGATAATATGGTCAAAGGGGCAGCTGGGCAAGCCATACAAAATATGAATCTAGCATATGGCTTTGATGAAAAAGAAGGGTTAGCCCAAGTACCACCAGCATTTTAGAGAGTTAGAAGCCATTTATCAAAAGAAATAGGAAATAAGAATAATAAAGGAGATAAAATGAACACAATAACTAATAATAAAAGAGCACATATTTTAGCACAGGCATTACCGTATATTAAAAGATATTCAGGGGAGACTGTAGTTGTAAAATATGGCGGAAATGCAATGGTAGGAGAAGAAATAAAAGAAGAAGTGATTAAAGATATAGTGTTGATGCAACAGGTTGGAATAAACGTAGTATTAGTACATGGAGGAGGTCCCGAAATAGATGAAATGCTAAACAAAGTTGGCATTGAGCCTAAAATGGAAGGCGGGATGAGATGCACGGATGCAGACACAATTGGAATTGTTCAACAGGTGCTAGCAGGTAAAGTAAACAAAGACTTAGTTCAACTAATTGAAAACCATCAAGGAAAAGCCATAGGTATTTGCGGATTAGACGGGTCCCTTTTGAAAGCTACGAAAATTGATGGAGAAGACTTAGGATTTGTTGGGCAAATTGAAGAGGTTAATACAGAAATTATTAAAATGGCTCAAAATGGAGGTTACATTCCTGTAATTTCAACAATTGCTGGAAGCTATGATAGCACAGAGGTCTACAATGTAAATGCTGATACAGTAGCATCAAAGATAGCTTCAGCTTTAGGAGCGTCAAACTTAATAATTATGACGGATGTAAAAGGTGTCTTAGAAAATAAAGAGGATGAAAGCACTTTGATTTCAGAAATTAAAGTTAGTGAAGTACCTAAATATAAGAAAAATGGAATAATTGCAGGTGGTATGGCACCGAAAGTTGACTGC
>CAYJFM010000060.1:0-7204 GCA_964369805.1 uncultured Oscillospiraceae bacterium | reverse complement strand
GAAGATTGATTATATAAGAAAATAACAAAAAGCGACTTGTAATAAGTCGCTTTTTGTATTATTCTAAGAAGAGAGCAACGTGTTGAGCGTGTATTTTTTTAGGTATAACAGACAAAAAATTGTCGGTGACATATTTTTGTCGGAAAGGCAACTATGTTAACAGTCGATAACATTAAATTTACAAACTTTGATTATGTAATGGTTATTAATAAAGAATTTGTAATTACATATAACTCTAGGATTGATACAAGATTGAGTTCAAACTTGACCTTAGAATCAAAAGGTTTTAAACTAGCAGAATGTGTCGGAAAGGATTTCTTCGAAGCTTATCCAACGGTAAAGAGAGAAGAAAGTTCAGTATTAGAGGCTATGAGTACAGGAGAGATTGTACTTCGAGAAAAACAAGATTTTGAAGATTCAGATGGAAATATATATTGTACTAATAATATCACTATCCCGCTAATACATAATGGGGTAATAACTGGAGTAATGGAACTTGTAAGGGATATTACAGACATTGAATTTGTAGATAGAATCAGAAGTCCGAAAAGCAATAATACAAGAAAAGATACTATGGAAAAGTTGACATACTCAACTATTGATGAAAAAGATATTACCTTCGAAGATATAATTACTAAAGATGAAGGAATGTTACGCTGTATAAAGGCTGCAAAGTCCATGGCAAAAACAAGAAATCCGAACTTGATATATGGTGAAACAGGAACTGGTAAGGAAATTTTTGTTCAAGCAATGATAAATGCTAGTAGGGTTCCAAAGGCAAAAATTGTGATACAGAATTGTGCTGCTATACCCGAAAACCTTATGGAGTCACTGCTATTTGGAACCCATAAAGGAGCCTATACAGGAGCAGAGAATAGAAAAGGGCTGTTTGAAGAAGCCGACAAAGGCATACTTTTCTTAGATGAAGTAAACTCACTACCGCTTCAATTGCAAGGTAAACTTTTAAGAGTACTTCAAGATGGAACATTTAGACCTATTGGTGCTAGTAGTGAAAAGAAAGTTCATGTAAAGGTAATTGCGGCGATGAATGTTGATCCTATAAAAGCAGTAGAGGATGGAACCTTACGTAAAGACCTCTTTTATAGGTTATCAAATGGAACGATTTATCTTCCTCCCTTAAGAGAGAGGCAAGAGGATATACTTACCTTTGTAGAGCATTATATTACTTCATTTAACTATTTATATCAAAAAAAGGTCAAAGGCCTTACAGAGGACTTAAAAGAACTTTTTTTAAGTTATGAGTGGGAAGGAAACGTGAGAGAATTAAAGCACTGTGTTGATAATATGATTAATATGGCAGAGGGGGAAATACTTGGCACAGGGCAGCTGCCTGCATACATGTATGATAAAGTACATACGAAGATGGAGCCAATAAAACAATATGAACAGGAGCAGGAAGGCAAAAGGACGGCGGCTAGCTATCTAACAGAAGATGGGCTTAAAAGTCTTGATCAATTAGATCTGAAGAAAAGCTTACAAGAAGCAGAAATAAAATTAATCAATACTGCTATGAAGGTAGCAAAAGGAAATAAAACTAAAGCTGGAGAACTTCTGGGAATTCCTAGACAAACGCTTAAATATAAAATAACAAAATGGAAACTAAATGAAGAAAATTGGACATAACTTAAAAGTGACAAAAAGTTGTCGTTTTCTAACTGGTGAAAAGAAAATATCCTTTGTCAAAGGAAACTATAGAAATGAAAAACAAAATGAACTGTTGAAATTATAAGGATTAAACAGTTCGTTTTTTATTTGGCATAATTATTGCTATACTATTCAACTGAGCGAAGATATAGGTTAAAAGGAAACTAAGAAATATAATTTAGATTGTTGTAAGGTAAATATTAAAGGAGAACAAATGACTTTGGAATTAAGAAAAGTGCAAATTAATGACGTAGTTTTTAGTAATGAAGAAAAACTTGAAAAGGAAGTTCTACACATAAATGTAGAAAAACTAAAAAAACTAGTAATGGAAGATGCTAAAGTAAAGTCTGTTGAATTTGATTTAGCAAAACCAGGAGAATCGGTAAGAATTTTGCCAGTGAAGGATGTTATTGAACCTAGAGCTAAACTTGAGGGAGGTGAAGCCTTCCCTGGAATTTTTAATGAAGAGATGACTATTGGTGGAAAGGGAATAACTTATGCGCTAAAAGGCTGTGCGGTAGTTACTACTGGACCTATTGTAGGTTTTCAAGAAGGATTGATTGATATGTTTGGACCTGCAGCTGAGTACTCAATTTTTTCAAAGTTAATAAACATAGTAATGGTAATTGATAAGGTTGATGAAATTGACCAACATGAACACGAAATTGTAGTAAGAGAAGCTGGAATTAAAGTTGCGCATGCGTTAGGCAAAATTGCATTGAGTTATGATAACTATGAAAAGGTTCAGTACAACTGGCCATCAATTGGTGAAAGGTACTCGATGTATCCAGAACTTCCAAAAGTAGCTTACATTTGTAACTGCATGGCGCAAGGTCTTTTACACGATACATATTTCTATGGAAGAGATGCCAAGAAACTCGTACCAACAATGGTTTCCCCTTTAGAATTCATGGATGGAGCTATTGTAAGTGGAAACTGCGTATCACCAGGTTCAAAGACTACAACATATCACCATCTGAATAATGCAGTGATAGATGCTATGTTTGAAAAGCATGGTTCAGAACTTAATTTTATGGGTGTAGTGCTAAATCCTCTAATGGTAACTCTGGAAGAAAAATATAGAGACATAATGCTAACTGTAGAGTTAGTGGAATCATTAGGCGTTGATGCTGCGATTATTTCTCAGGAAGGATTTGGAAACCCAACAACGGACTTAATGCTAGTGTGCAAAGGCTTAGAAGAAAAAGGTATTAAAACAGTAATAATAACTAATGAGGATGCTGGTGTGGATGGAATGTCAGAGTCACTACCTGATGTAGTAACAAATGCAAATGCTATTGTTTCTACAGGAAACAGTAATGCAACTTTAGCTATACCAAAAGCAGGTAGAATCATTGGTAACATAAAAGACATTGAAAGAGTGACAGGCGGAAATATCGACTCTATACAAGAAGATGGCAGTTTAATTATAGAAATTCATGGAATCATGGGAAGCCATAATTTGCAAGGAAATACACTTCTGTCTGCAACTACTATTTAAGAGAGGAACATATAATGAAAAAAATACTATTTTATACAAATCAGTTTTTTGGACAAATTGGTGGTGAAGAGATGGCTTATGCAACTCCCGAAGTTCATCAAGGTGCCAAAGGCAACGCTAACACCTTTCTGCCACACTTAGAAGGTGCTGAGATTGTGGCAACTATTGTTTGTGGCGACAATTATTATGTAGAAAACATGGATACATGCAAAGCATTTGTTAAAGAGCAGGTAGAAGCATATAAGCCAGACCTAGTAATTGCGGGCCCTGCATTTAATGCTGGACGTTTTGGAATCGCATGTGCAGATGTATGCGGATTTGTTAAGAAAGAATTAGGCATAGAAGCAATTACAGGCCTATACTGGGAAAATCCAGCTGTGGAAATGTATAAGCAAAAAATATATATAATAGAGACTGCAAAATCAGCAGCAGGAGTAAGAAAAGCTGTTCCGGCAATGGCAAAAGTAGCAAATAAGCTTTTAGCAGGGGAAGAATTAAGTTCTCCAAAAGAAGATGGATACTTTGCCTCTGGGAAAAGAGTAAATGTATTTAGAAGTGAAAACGGAGCTCAAAGGGCAGTATCAATGGTACTAGATAAAGTTAACGGAAGAGAATTTCAAACAGAACTAGAAATTTCAGTTTATGAAAAAGTAGAACCTGCTAAGCCGATTGAAAATTTAAAAAAGGCAAAAATTGCATTATGCACAACAGGCGGAATTGTTCCTTTTGGCAACCCAGATCACATACCAGCAGCAACAGCCAAAATTTGGAATAGATATTTTGTAGAAGGCGAAACTTTACTGGAAGGTAAATGGGAAACTGTTCATGCAGGATTTGACCCAGTATATGCAAATAATGATCCTAACAGAGTAGCTCCTTATATAACTTTAAAAAACTTAGAAAAAAAGGGAGAAATTGGAGAAGTAGAACCATACCTATACAGCACAACAGGTAACTCAACTTCAGTTGCAGATGCTACTCGTATGGGACAAGAAATGGCAGAAAAATTAATTGAAGCAGGAGTTGATGGAGTTTTGCTAACTTCTACTTGAGGAACTTGTACACGTTGCGGTGCAACAATTGTTAAACAGTTAGAAAAAGCTGGAATACCAGCCACACATATTTGTACAGTTACTCCTATTTCTAAAACTGTAGGAGCAGCAAGAATATCAGGTGCTCAGGCAATACCGTACCCGACTGGCAATCCAGAACTTACGGAAGAAAAAGAAGAAATAAGAAGATTAGAAATAGTTACAGGTGCCTTGGACTTGCTTATAAAATAGCAGGGTGAAGCCTTAAGAGGCTGTGCTAGTAATACCAATCTAAAATAAAGCTATTATTTATTTACATATATAGAAAGGGGGAAGTTATGGTAATAGGAGTACTAAAAGAAGTAAAGGGCAACGAATATAGAGTTGCAGCTATACCAACTACTATTCAAGAAATAACTAGGCGTGGCCATGAAGTGTACGTCGAATCAGGTGCAGGAGTGGGAAGTGGGTTTTCTGATGAAGAATACACGGAAGCTGGAGCGATAATTGCTGACTGCGAAACAGTAGTTGAAAAGTGTGAGTTAATTTACAAAGTAAAAGAAATGTTTCCGCAGGAGTTTAAGTATCTCAGCAAAGACAAGATAGTTTTTACTTACATTCACAGTAATGCATACAGTGAGCAGACAGATGCACTATTAGATAGTGGGTGTACATCAATTGCATATGAAGATGTTGATGACAAAGATGGTGGTTTTCCAATGTTAAAGCCAATGAGCATATTGGCTGGAAAAGGTGGATTTTTAGCAGCATTACACCATAGCCAAGCTGTATTTGGAGGCAATGGCACACTACTTCAAAACCAAACGGGTGTTGAAGCCCCAGTAGTAACTATTATTGGTGCAGGAAACTCAGGTATGGGAGCAGCAGAGCTTGCAGCGGCTTTTGGAAATCAAGTAAGAATTTTAGATGTAAACATTGATAGCTTAGAAAGTGCGAAGAACAAATTATCTCTTGATACGTCATGCATGTTTTCTAATAGAGCAAACCTTGTTAAGTGCATAAAAGAATCAGATGTGATTATTAACTGTATTTTATGGGATAAAACAAGAAAAGATCACTTAATAAACAGAGAAGATCTAAAAATGATGAAACCAGGAGCACTAATCATAGATGTTGCATGTGATGATGGTGGAGCTATTGAAACCTGCCGCAGTACATCACATGATAATCCAACATATACTGAAGAAGGAGTAACTCACTACTGCGTGGACAATATTCCGTCAGCATTTGCAAGAACATCATCAATTGTATTGGCAAACGCAACGCTTCCATATTTATTGGAAATTGCAAATAAAGGTGTGAAAAAAGCGCTTAAAGAAAACAAGTACTTACGCCGTGGACTAACAACCTATGATGGAAAGTTAACACTATTAGAAACTGCATTAAAGCAAGACAGAGTTTACACTTCAGCAGATGAAATTGTAAAAGGGTTTTAAATTAAGAAAGGAAGATTAAGATGGAATTAGGATGGTTATCAGTAGTGCCGGCAGCTTTAGCTGTAATTTTATGCTTTGTTACAAGAAACACTGTAGCATCGCTTACAATCGCAATTATTATTGGAGTATTTATTTCGGGGCAAGGGATAATGGGGTTCCCTACACTGCTTAAGGAAAATATAGGTAATGTAGATTTTGCTTGGGTTATGATGATTAATATGTTAGTGGGAGTATTAGTTGCTTATTTTCAAAAAACTGGAGCGATCCAAGGGCTAACTGAATATATGAAAAAGAGAACGCTTTCACCTAAAAAAGTGCAGACGTCAGCTTGGGGACTAGGACTATTATCATTTTTTAGTGATTCATTTGCACCACTTTTTGTAGGATCAACGATGAGAGGGGTGTCTGATGCGGCTAAGGTATCTAGAGAAAAGCTTGCCTACATTGCAGACTCAGCTGCTGCGCCAGTAAGTATATTAGTGCCAATTACAGCATGGGCAACATTTCTTGGAACTTTAACTATAGGGCTTGGACCTATCGAAACACAGGAGCAAGCAATCGAAGTCCTTATTCAAGCAATCCCGTATAACTTATATGCAATTATATCAGTACTTATGGTACTTCTTGTAGCAACTGGGATAGTTAAAGACTTTGGGCCGATGAAAAAAGCAGAACTTAGAGCGAGAAATGAAGGAAAGGTGCTTAGAGATGGAGCTGTTCCATTAATTGGTAAAGAGCTAACAGAAATGCAGCCTTCTGAAAAAATAAAAATAAGAGTATTCATTAACTTTATCTTGCCAGTAATAATTATTATTGCTGCAGCTTTTACGACGTACTTTGTAACTGGATCTGCAAAAACACTAGAAATATTTATATATGTAATTCTTTTAATGTCAGTTAGCTTAATGATCCAAGGATTATCCTTAGCAGAGGTTGTAGACACGTTTATAACAGGTGTAAAGGGAGCAGTGCCAGCACTAATTCTATTGGCACTTGCTTATTCAATAAATGGCCTAAGTAGAATAATGGGAACAGCAGACTTTATAGTAGAGTCTACAAGTGGGTTAATTTCTCCAAGCGTTTTGCCATTAATAATATTCCTTATTGCGGCAACGATGGCTTTTGGTACAGGATCATCATGGGGGACATTCTCAATATGTATGCCAATTGCTCTTCCGCTTGCCTTTGAGTTTACTGGTGGAGAAATAACACCTTTAGTTCTAGCTTCATTTGCTGCTGTTGCAGGTGGTGGAGTTTTTGGAGATCACTGTTCCCCACTTTCAGATACAACAATACTTGCTTCTACAGGAGCAGCATCAGACCATATTGACCATGTAAAGACACAACTTCCATATGCATTTGTTTGTGCGGGAGTAGCAGCCATTGCATATTTAATAATAGGGTTTGTGTTTATTTAATAAAAGTGCATTAAAGGCTTATAGCCTTATAAAAGATCAAAGAAAAAGCTCTTGCTATGCAGGAGCTTTTTTAGGTAGGTAATAATGAAGTAACGTTGAAAATTAGCTAAAGTTAGGAGTATTGAAAAAAAA
>CAYJFM010000059.1:0-7703 GCA_964369805.1 uncultured Oscillospiraceae bacterium | reverse complement strand
ACTTCCACAAAGTGGTATTCTGATTCTCCAGATTTAATCCTTTGAATAAGCTCTTCGGCATTTTTTAGACCATTTACAATGGCAATTTTAACCTCTATATCCCCATATGGAACTCTGATTTCTTTAACTCCATCAAGACCTCTAACTCCAACATGAGAAATATTAGTAAATGAAACATTAGATTTGTCAGCTACAAGTCTTCTAATTACAGCTTCAGTAACTCCTCCTGTAACTCCAAAAATAACCCCAGCACCAGAGTAAACTCCAAATAGTAAATCATGAGCTTCAGGCTCTAGCTCATCGAAGCAGATTCCAGCTTGCTTAATCATATTAGCAAGTTCTTGGGTTGTAAGTACTAAATCTGTTCTTCTTTCTCCATCTACCTTAAATTCTTCACGGGCAGCCTCATCTTTTTTGGCTGTACATGGCATGATAGCAACGATATATGGTTTACGCTTATCTTCCTGAGTTTCTTTATTCACTTCTGCATCTTCTTTTACTACAGCTGAGAACATTTCCATTGGAGATTTACATGTTGAAATCTGCGGGTAAAGATCAGGGTGTTTATGCTGAGCATATCTGATCCAACCTGGACAGCAAGAGCTAAATAATGGCAGTTTAGCTCCACTCTTTATTTTTTCAATCAATTCATTTGACTCTTCTACTACTGTAAGGTCCGCACTGAATGAAGTATCGTAGACTTCATCAAATCCAAGTTTTCTTAAGGCAGCAGAGATTAAAGGCATTACATTTTCACCTTCAATTCCAAACATTTCTCCAAGAGCAGCTCTTACTGCAGGAGCAACTTGAACAACAGTTCTTAGTTCTTCATCACTAATAGCTGCCCACGCTTTTTCTCTTTGATCTTTAATAGTTAAGGCCGCTGTTGGACAAACCGCTGTACATTGACCGCAGTTTACACACTCAGTTTCCACAAGTGGATCATCAAAAGCAGTTGTAACTTCTAAATTATACCCTCTATGTGCAAAGTCAATCGCTCCAACATTCTGAATTTCACTACACATTCTAACGCAGTCACCACAGTGAATACACTTGTTTTTATCTCTTACAATGGCTTTGCTCGACGTATCGATTGGATATTCATCTTTATGCGCCATTTGACTCTTATCAAATCTAACTTCTCTAATTCCAAATCTCTGAGCTAAATCTTGTAACCCACAGTTTCCACTCTTAGAGCATGTTGTACATTCTCTACAGTGAGAAGAAAGTAGCATTTTTAGTAGCATTTTTCTATGTTTCAAAAGCTTAGGAGTATTTGTTTTTATCTTCATACCCTCTCTTGGCGGCATTGAACATGAAGCGTCAATTCCTCCCCACTCATTTTCTACAATACACATTCTACATGCACCATAGATTGAAAGGTCTGAGTAGTAGCAAAGCGTAGGAATATCTATTCCTGCTTTTCTTACAACAGCAAGCACATTAGGCTCATCAGTAAAAGGAACTGCTTCTCCGTTTACGTACATAATTTTTTGTTCTGGCATCATCATTTTTGCGTTCCTCCTTCTTAACCTATGTATATAGCATCAAATTTACATGCAGGCCTACAAGCGTCACATCTAATACATTTATCTGTATCAATTACGTGAACCTCTTTAACAGTACCCGAAATAGCTTTTACTGGGCATGCTTTTCTACATAAACCACAGCCAATACATTTTTCTTCTTCAACTTTATATTTCTTGTATGCTGTACATTGGTTAGTTGGACAGACTCCACCATTTACGTGTGCAAGGTATTCGTCTCTAAACTGGTCTATTGTACTAATCACTGGATTAGCCGCTGTCTTTCCAAGGCCGCAAAGTGCTGTGCTTCCAATAGTGTCACCAAGGTCTAGAAGCTTTTCAATTGTCTCTTCGTCAGCTCTAGCTTCAACTATGTCATCAAGTAATTCCAGCATGATATGTGTACCTTCTCTACAAGGAACGCATTTTCCGCAAGATTCCTCCTGTGTAAAGTGCATAAAGAATCTAGCAATGCTTACCATGCATGTGTCTTCATCCATTACTACCAGTCCGCCCGAACCAATCATTGCCCCTACGGCTGCAAGACTATCAAAATCAAGTGGTAAATCTAAGTGCTCTTCAGTTAAGCATCCCCCCGAAGGCCCTCCGATTTGTACAGCTTTAAACTTCTTGCCATCTTTAACACCACCACCTAGGTCAAAGATTATCTCTCTAAGAGTTGTTCCCATTGGAACTTCAATAAGTCCTGTATTTGTAACATTACCAGTTAGTGCAAAAGCCTTAGTCCCTGCATTCTTAGGTGTTCCTATTTTCTTGTATTCAGCTGCTGTCATTAGAATTAAGTCTGGTACATTTGCAAAAGTCTCAACGTTATTTAATACTGTAGGCTTCTCAAAAAGTCCTTTTTCTACAGTTCTTGGAGGTTTAACTCTCGGCATACCTCTTTGCCCCTCTATTGAAGCGGTTAGGGCAGATCCTTCTCCACATACAAACGCGCCTGCTCCAAGGTTGATATTCATCTTTAGGCTCTTACCTGATCCTAAAATATTGTCTCCAAGGAATCCTTTTTCTTCAGCTTGTTCAATTGCTTTGTACAGTCTCTCAACAGCTAGTGGATATTCTGCTCTTACATAAACATAGGCCTCTGTAGATCCAGTTGCAAGAGAAGCAATTATCATACCCTCTAGCATTTTGTGAGGGTCTCCCTCCATGATACTTCTGTCCATAAATGCTCCTGGGTCTCCCTCGTCTGCATTACAAACAACATATTTTATTTCGCTCTTTTGTCTTTTTACCTGTTGCCATTTGATGCCAGTTTTAAAACCACCACCACCTCTTCCTCTAAGGTCAGACTCTAGAATTTCATCACAAATTTCATCCTCAGTCATCTTCAGAGTTTTCTTTAGAGCTTCATATCCTCCTGCAGCTATATAGTCATCTATATTCTCAGGGTTTATCACTCCACAATTTTTAAGTGCAATTCTGCTCTGTTTTTCTAAGAAAAGTTTCCCTGCTTCAGGTATAAGGTATTCTTCAACAGGTTTACCACCTTTAAGGTGCTCTTCCACTACCTTCTCTACTTTATCTTCTGTTAGTTTTGTATATCTTGTAAGTGTTCCATTGTCATCATAAATGTCTACAATAGGCTCAAGATAACAGACACCAATACAACCTGTTACTTCAACAGTTGCATTAATTCCCATGTCACTAATATAATCATTAAATTTTGCAGCTGACTTCTTTGCACCGGATGCAATTCCACAACTACCTTGTCCAACTAATATCTTCATCTGGAGCTTCCTTTCTCATAATATTTTCTAACACTGTTATTGTTGAGTCTTTTGTTAAGTTTCCGTAAGTCTCTTCTCCATCAGGTGATTGAATCATCATTACAGGAGCTAGAGAGCAGCAGCCAAGACAGGCCATGTTGTTAAGTGTAAACATTTTATCAGCTGTCGTTTGCCCATCTTCTATTCCTAGAACATCAGTAATAACTTCCTCTATTTCTTTTGAGCCGCTAACATGACAGGCAGTTCCTTGACAAAGCATAATTAAATATTTACCAATTGGCTCTAGCCTAAATTGAGCGTAGAATGTAACTACCCCAAAAATTTTCGCTTCACTATATCCTGTTCCCTTTGAAATAGCTTTAATTACTTCTCTAGGTAAGTATCCGTAAATTTCTTGTGCTTTCTGAAGAATGATTATTAGGTTTCCCTTCATATCTTTATACTCATCGAGTATTGGTTTCAGTAAGCCCAGATCTAGGTTTTCGTTATTGTTTTCCATCTGTTCCTCCTTTAGTGTTTATATCCCCTTAACCTTAGCGATATTATAAACAAGTTTTAACTATCTATAACACTATGTTAACATTTCTACAATCTTCCATAAAGCAATTGCGCTAATTTCAGCAAATTCATATTTTTTTCATACAATTCAACAAATTGTGCTATTTTTCTATGAAATTTAGCCATTTTTTCCAAGCAAATTAGTTTAATTACTAAATTCTATACATAAAAATTTACATTTTCTTAACTATTGATAAACTTTTCACGCATAAAACTTCGCGGTTTTTCAACATTTATACAAGATGCGTTCTGTCCCTTTTTATATTAATTATATGAATTTCATATAACTAATTTGTGATTATAATTTTCTGAAAATTCCCACTCATTACCAAGTAGTAGGGGTGCAAAGACCTTGTATTCATTGACAACTAAACAACCAACGGATATACTGAATATATTAATTGAGAGTTAGCGTTATTTTAACAATAAGGGGGTTATTATGGATATTACATCTACCTTTAAAAAATTCGGAGTGATTTTGGGAATTCTAATAGTACTTTTTGGCTTGAGCATATTCATTTGGCCTGTAAAAGTTTTATCTATAATCGAAATTGTCATTGGGGCTGCTTTTTTACTTGCTGGTGTAGCAGGCGTAATAAAGGTAGCAAGAGACTCTAACATCGTGAGTGGTAAAGCTGTTAAAATTCTACCTGGCATTTTACTTATTTTTCTATCAATCAGTATCCTAGTATTTCCTTTCTCAACCTTATATATGGTTGGCATACTGATCGGGATTTTTGCACTTTTATCTTCATTCCAACAATTTGTATTAGCAAAGGTAGCAAAAACAACTGGCGCTTCTATGACGCCTTTTATAGTTATGGGCGTAGTAAATTTACTCTTTTCTGTCGGAATGTTTATGGCTTCAATTTCAATGATGTCCTTTATGCTTATGTTCATGGGAGCATATGCAGTGATATATGGAGTTATGCTAATATTTAGTTCTTTGACGCTTAAAAGCAATGGTTTCTAGAACATATGATTAAATACTAAAAAGGGCAAGTCATTAATGACTGCCCTTTTTGATTTACGATTATTTAAATTACTATTTTCTTTGGCAAGATATTCTTTTCTACAAGTAATTATTCCCACAGTTTGCTGGGATATAGCCCTGTTTCTTTTAGGCTTTTAAGTCCTTTTGAAACAATTTCCTTGTCCTCTTTATAAGTAACTCCATACCACCTATCTTTTGAAGAGAGAACTTTTACCTTCGCTTTTCCTTCTTTAATTAAAGCATCCGTTACCTTCGGTATTAAATACTCTCCTTTGAGAGGGTTATTTTTCATAGCCTCCTCAAGGAAGATTGGAAATTCCTCTTTCAGCTCCTGCATCATGCTGTTTGTATATCCCCACAAGTTCATAGAAACTACATCTTCATCACTTAGTGGCTCCCATGTTTCACCCTCGTCTTCTGTGAAAGCAGGCCCCTGCTCTTTGTTTTCAATATGTGTCCTTTCAACTATATCTATAAGCATACCATCTTTAGACACTTTGCAAACACCCCTAGAAACATAGCCATTTTCTGTTAGTGTATTTTTCAAATCATAGCCAACCATACAGAAGTCATAATAATCTTCATCTTTAGCCTTTGCTAAGAAGTTATACATAGTCTCAAAGGCTTCTGCACCATAGTAGTCATCTGCGTTAATTACTGCAAAAGGCCCTTTTATAATATTTCTAGCACTTAGGATTGCATGTCCCGTTCCCCAAGGCTTAGCTCTGCCTTCCGGAACTGAAAAGCCCTCTGGTAAGTCATTTATTTCTTGGAAAGCATAAGTAATATTTAACTGCTTCCCTATTTTTTCATCAAAAATATCTCTAAAATCCTGCTCAGTCTCTTTTCGTATTACAAATACCACATCTTCAAAGCCCGCCCTCTTTGCATCAAATAGGGAAAAATCCAAAATGATTTCGCCTTCATCTGTTACTGGGTCAATTTGCTTTAGTCCGCCATATCGACTTCCCATACCTGCCGCCATAACAAGCAAAGTAGGTTTTACTGTTTCTGCATACTTCATAAAATACTTCCTTCTTTCGTTGTAAAATTTCTCAAAAGTCCCATAAGCCTTTTCCCTTGCCTTTGGTGACACAGCCATCGCGATTCTTTCCTCCATCCTAAGCATGTCAAGATAGGCATAAGGCAATGTTTCATCAAGCACTGCCTCTTCAAATAATTGAGTAGGGCTTCTGTCCCAGTCAGCAACAATCACCTCTCCTTTTGCAACAATAGCTTCACACATATTGTCAAATAAAACTCCATCTCCACATACAAGCACGAAGGAACCATTCGCCTCATCTAGCTCTACAAGCTTATGGTACTCCTTATCATGATAAGCATGCTCACCCATCATCATAGCAATTTTCTTAATTGTCCTTCCATCCTCTTTTTCGATTTCCTTGTCAAGGAACAACAAGTCCAAGCCTCTTTCCTTAGCAACTTTTTCTCCAAGCAAAGCCCTTCTACTACCAGTCGGCCCTACTATATATATCTTTTCGGTCATACATTTTCTCCCTTACAAATTTCTACTGTATATTATATCACGGTTTCTTGTAAAAACTAGTCTGCTTTTTCTTTTGAATCTTGCAATCATGCAATCATGCAATTATGCAATTTCCTTTTTCGGGCAAAATTCTTAAAGCAAACGCACAAGGCAAACTTTACATTAGTAAGCTGGATTTTACAAGAGCTTCTAGATTCAACCTAGAGGGCAAAAAAACCTTAGGGAGAATTGGTGCAAGGTTGTTTTAACTGTCCATTTCATAGGGGTTGGATTTATGTTTGGGCTTCTATTAGAAGATAAGTCCGCTTCTGAAAATAACCATTTGGGCGAAAATAAAAGTAACCCTTAGTGTAAACCAAAAAGCTAGGAGCGCATATTTACTCACTCCTAGCTACTATGAATTGTTTTTATTTTCTCTGTATCAATATTGACACAGATCCATTTAATTAGCTTTTACCTGTTATTTTGCTCTCTTTTTTCTATAGACAACTGTACCAATTCCACCTAAGGATATGATCATAACTCCTAGGAAAAGTGTAATATAGCTGTTATCACCTGTTAACGGTGCATCTGTTTTACTATCCCCTTCCGTTCCTGTAACATCTGAATTAGCTCCTACTTCCAGATTTATTGTTGCACTTCCATCTATGAATTCTGCCACAAATACATGCTCACCCACAGGTAGAGATTTTATATACTCGCTAGTAAATGTGAGAATCACCGATCCGCTTTCTGTGGTATAATTTGCTTTGTCTACTAATTTACCATTTAAGTATAGATTTAAGAAATTATCTAGCTCTCCTTCTGTCTTAAATGTAAGTGGTGTATTAGTCCCTTGGGTGATAACCTGATTATTTCCTTCAAGGGTTTCATAAGAAACTGCTATTGTCATTTCAATAGTTTTTACCTCAGACGAGGCACCTTTATTAATTATTACTTCGTATAGGTCATTTACTGAATCGTATACAACAACAACTACACCAACTCCTGTATCAGCAACAAGTCCTTTTACATACTCTTCAACTGCTTTTGTTTTGTCAGCTTGTGTTTGGTTGCTATATCCTACGCTTACTGTTCCATCTTTAACCAAGCTTTCTGCCCTTGCTACTGCTTCAGCATCCGTTTCCGCCGCTACATTGACAGTCATGGTAATAGCTTTTGAGTCATTTACCGAACCTTTTTTAAGTGTTACTGTATAAGTGCTTCCTAACTTATGCGTAACTGCCCCTGCAACTCCTGTATCTGGTGTTTCTTTTGAAAGAATATCATCTACATAAGCTTGAACTGCAGCTGTTTTATCTGCTTGTGTTTGGTTGCTATATGCTACGCTTACTGTTCCACCAACAATTAAGCCTTTTGCCCTTGCT
>CAYJFM010000058.1:0-8052 GCA_964369805.1 uncultured Oscillospiraceae bacterium | reverse complement strand
CAGCAACTACTTGATGAAGGTTGTACAATTATTTTTGGAGCAAGCTTTGGATATATGGACTATATGGAACAATTTGCGACAGACAACCCAGACAAATATTTCCTACACTTCTCTGGATATAAAGCTAACGACACAAATTTTGATAACTATTTCGGAGCTATGGAAGATGCTAGATACCTAACAGGTATGATTGCTGGCGGTATGACTGAAACAAATAAATTAGGATATGTAGCAGCATACGATGTACCAGAGGTAATGATTGGAGTTAACGCATTTACATTAGGAGCTCAAGAAGTGAACCCTGATATTGAAACTCAAGTAATTTATATTAACTCATGGTATGACCCAACTAAAGAAAAGCAAGCAGCAGAAGAGTTAATTAATGCAGGTTGCGATGTTATAGCTCAGCATGTAGATACAACAGGCCCACAGGTAGCTGCAGAAGAGGGAGGCGTATATGCAATTGGATACCATTTTGATAATGCTGGTTCAGCAGCGCCGAATGCTTACCTATCAGCACCAATTTGGAATCACGGAACATACTATGTTGACACAATCTCTGCTATTATGGATGGAACTTTCACACCAGAATCATACTACGGAGGTATAGCTGAAGGTTATGTTGATATTGCTGAAATGACTGACCTTGTACCACAAGATCTACAAGACCAAGTAAATGCAAAAAAAGCTGAAATGGAAGCAGGTACATTTACACCTTACTCAGGCGAAATTGTATTTACAGATGGAACAGTATTCTCTAAAGAGGGACAAACTCTAACAAGAGAAGAAATTTGGGCTATGCCAAATGGAGCTTTAGTAGAAGGTGCTACAAGTAAATAAAAATATATAGGAGGAGCGCATGAACAATATTTCGATTGAAATGAAAGGTATATGCAAATCCTTTGGAGAACTAAAGGCGAATCAAAACGTAAATCTTAGAGTAGAAGGTGGAGAAGTCCATGCTATACTTGGAGAAAACGGAGCCGGAAAATCAACACTAATGAACATGCTGTCAGGGATTTACTCTCCTGACAGCGGTTTTATTTATGTGAACGGCAAGGAAATGCTTTTTGCATCACCAAAGGAGTCGATTAATACTGGTATTGGAATGATACACCAACATTTTAAACTAGTGGACGTATTTACAGCTAAGGAAAATGTCCTTATTGGAAACAAAAAAGGGGATAAAAAAGGAAAGGCTGTAGATGAAGAGATAAAGGAAATTAGCGAAAAATATGGCCTTGATATTGATATAAACAAAAAAGTTTATAATATGTCAGTAGGAGAAAAGCAAACTTTAGAAATTGTCAAAGTTCTTCATAGAGGAGCAAAGATTTTAATCTTGGATGAACCTACTGCTGTATTAACACCTCAGGAAATAAAAAAACTCTTTAAAATAATTAGAACAATGAAGGCTCATGGATGTGCGATTTTAATTATTACACATAAACTTAATGAAGTTCTTGAAATTAGTGATAATATTACAATACTGAGAAAAGGCGAATCAGTTGCGACCATAAAAACAGAAGAGGCGGATATTCCTTCTCTTATTGAGCACATGGTTGGTGCTAAAACTAGTTTAGAAATTGACAGAATAGAAGCTGAGAAAAAAGAAGACGTGCTTGTAATTGACGACATGACAATTATAGACAGTGAAGGAAAAGAAGCCCTAAAAAACCTATCCTTATCAATAGCAGGCGGAGAGATTGTAGGAGTAGCAGGCGTTGCTAATAGTGGACAAAAAGAGCTTTGCGAAGCAATAGCAGGATTAATGCGACCTGAAAAAGGAAGGATTTTCTTTGAAGGAGAAAATATAATAGGCAAGTCTCCAGCAGATATTATTAAGCTTGGAATTAGAATGGGCTTTATTCCTGAAGATAGGCTAGGCATGGGTTTAATTGGTGGGATGGATATCGTTCATAATTTAATTTTAAAAGACTATCAAGAACAAAAGGGTGTGTTCTTAAATCGTGAAACTTGTGTAAAGAAAGCAGAACATATTGTTGACTACTTAGAGATTAAAACCCCAAGTATATATTCGCCAGTTAAAAAAATGTCTGGAGGAAATATTCAAAAAGTTTTACTTGGAAGAGAAATAGATGCTAATCCAAAAGTTTTAATTACAGCATATCCAGTGCGAGGGTTAGATGTGGGTGCATCATATAAGATTTATGATTTACTAAATGAGCAAAAACAAAAGGGTGTAGCTGTGCTATTTGTTGGAGAAGACCTAGACGTATTGATGGCACTTTGTGATAAAGTAGCGGTTCTGTGTGATGGTGTTTTAACGGGTGTAGTTGACCCTAGCAAGGTTACAAAGGAAGATGTCGGACTATTAATGACTGGCGGCGAGATAGGGGGTAATGATGCTTAAAATAGTGAAAAATGAAGTAGTAGACAAGAAAAAGCGAATTATTATCCAAACAGGTGCTATTATAGCTGCACTTTTAGCTACAGGATTGATTATTTTAATATTAGGCTTTAATCCAGTTGAGTTTTTTGGAAGAATGGTAAATGGCGCTATAGGTGATGCTATAAAAATTAAGCAGTCAATAGTGGGCGCTATTCCTCTAATCATAACCTCCATGGGAATACTTGTAGCATTCAAAATGAAGTTTTGGAATATTGGGGGAGAAGGACAAATTATGATGGGGGGCTTTGGTGCAGCTTTAGTAGCTCTAAATATGGGTCCAGAGCAATCACCTTTTGTTGTAATTCCTCTTATGATTATTTCGGGAGCAATTTGCGGAATGATTTGGGCAATGATACCAGCCTTTTTCAAAGGGCGATTAGGCACTAATGAGACTATTTTTACACTGATGCTTAACTACATAGCTATTAACTTTGTAACATATTTGCAAAATGGTCCTTGGATAGACCCTGAAGGAAATGGATTCCCTAAAATTGCTACATTTAACTCAAATGCGATACTGCCCAACATAGAAGGGATACATTTAGGGCTTATTTTTGCAATACTATCAGTGATTTTTATTTATATTTTAATTAATAATACGAAAAAGGGCTATGAAATTACTGTTGTTGGTGAAAGTTTAGCTACTGCAAAATATGCAGGTATCAAGATAAATTCAGTTACTATGTTTGCTATGGCTGTTTCTGGAGGCCTTTGTGGTTTAGCTGGAATGGTTCAGGCTTCAGCGGTTGAGATGTCTCTATCAGCAGGGTTATCTGCTGGTGTTGGATTTACAGCAATCATCACAGCTTGGATTGGTAAGCTTAATCCACCACTTGTAATGATTGTATGCCTGTTTTTCTCAATGCTTATTCAAGGTGGATCTTATGTTGAAATATCAATGCAGGTTCCAGCAGCAGTTAGTGAGATGACACAAGGGCTAATTCTATTCTTTGTATTAGCGGGAGAATTCTTCTTAAACTATAAAGTAGTAAAAAGTGAAAATGGAAAAGAGCATGATAAAAAACTTGCAAAAGTAGCAGAAGGGGGGCAACAATAATGGAAACTTTTATTAGCGCAGCAATAGTGGCAGCTGTCCCAATCTTGTATGCGACACTGGGAGAAATTTTATCAGAAAAAGTTGGAAACCTTAACCTTGGTGTTGAGGGGATGATGTTAATTGGTGCAGTTCTTGGCTTTGCTACTGCAATGGAGCATGGGAACCCTTTCTTATCTATGGCAATTGCATTTTTCGGTGGTGCAGCAGGTGCACTTATATATGCGGTTTTAACCGTAACACTAAGAGTTAATCAGGTAGTAACTGGTCTTACACTTACAATTTTTGGCACAGGCTTCGCTGGGATTGTTGGAAAAAGTGAAATAGGAAAAGCCTTGCCTGCAGACTTTAAAGAAATTTTTGACCCAATATCTGTACCTTTGCTCGGAGATATTCCTATTATAGGTGCATTCTTCAACCAAGATATTATGGTATATATCGCATATGCTTTAACCATTGGAATGGTCTATTTCTATAAAAAGTCACAACTTGGCCTTAATACAAAAGCTGTTGGTGAAAACCCTGGAGCAGCAGATGCATCGGGGATAAATGTTACCCTATATAAGTACTTGAATATACTAATTGGTGGAGGCCTTTGTGGTCTAGGCGGAGCGTATATGGCGGTGGTATATATTGGGATATGGCAAGAAAATATAGTAGCTGGTAGAGGCTGGATTGCAGTTGCATTAGTAATATTTGCATCTTGGAAACCTGCAAAAGCTTTTCTTGGGGCTTTGCTATTCGGGGCTCTTGGAATACTTGGCTTTAGGCTTCAAGCTATGGGAATTCATGTATCACAATACTTAATTGATATGGTTCCATATGTTGCTACTATAATTATTGTAATTTTAAGTACGCATAAAAACAAGAAAGAGGATAAAGGACCAGAAGGACTGAGTGTTCCTTACTTTAGAGAAGATAGATAAATTTCATTTTAAGAAAAGAGGAAAAGATGGAAACAATTAATAATAGACGTAGCGTAAGAAAATACACAGATCAAAAGGTGGAAAAAGAAAAAATAGAACTTTTGCTCAGAGCGGCAATGCAAGCACCTTCAGCAAGAAATCAGCAAGGATGGGAGTTTCTTGTAATTGAAGATAAAGAAGCACTTAAGGCTTTGGCTCCGTACAATCCATTTGCAAAATGCCTGGAAGGTGCAGCCTTGGGAATAATCGTACTATGTAATAAAGAAGGCTTGATTGTACCTGCTAAGGCAGACCAAGACCTAGGTGCTGCTACTCAAAATCTAATGCTAGAAGCGGCTAGTTTAGGATTAGGTACATGCTGGCTTGGAACATGGCCAGATGAAGATAGAGTTGAGTTTATTGCAAAGATGTTTAACTTGCCAGAAAACGTATACCCATATGCGGTAATCTCTATTGGGTATCCAGAAAAAGAAGATGCTAATAAATTTGTAGACAGATATGACGAGAGTAAAATACATTGGGGTAAATATTAGAAATCGCAGGGATACAATAATGGGATTTCATAAATAGACGATGTGACAACTCTTCTAAATGATAACTTATCATCTACAGACACTCAGACAAATACGTGGTACTATAGTGCATTTATAATTTTTGCTGTGCTGCTAGCTGTAGTAGGTGTGATTACCTTTATTAAGAAACGAAGATAAATTAATTAATGGTTAAGAATTACGTATGCTATAAAGTAAAAGTTAAATAATGATAAAATCAAACAGATAGTAATTAGATTGGTATGCTATCTGTTTTTGATTTCAGTGAAGATAGAGTGAAGTATTTAGAATATTACGGAGGAAGTTGTAAAATATGGAAAGCTTACGTGCTATGATAAATCTGTATTAGTTTTTTTGGGGTATTTGAAAAAGTGTAGGTTGTATTATATAATGCTTGGATAAGGCATTTTAATGATTTTGAATTGACGTAGAGCCATTTTGAAACCTATTTTGGGGATACATCTGAGTGGACAGACTAAAGGCTAAAACAAAAACAAAATGAACATTGAATCCACCAACCACCAACTCCCCATATATACACAAAGTCGAAAATAATATTGAGGTAAATATGAAAAAAAAACTATCCTTACTCATACGCTTGCTAATGCTGCTCACTGGTGCATTATTTGTAGCATTTGTATTCGCAAATGCACCAATCTATCCTATTATAAATATGCTTAAAGGCGAAGTATCACAAGAAGAAATTATAGGAGGTTATTATATGGACTATGTTGGCAGAATCGGTGCAGAAGATGTACCAATTTTGACAAGTAGTGATGTGACATTTAAAGAAAATACAGATGAAGAAATTGATATTTTCAATTTAGATATGAAGCAAAGAAGAATAAATGCTTTTGTTGTTGAAACAGATGAAATCTTGTCACTTGATTATTATTTAATAAAAGATAGAGAGTGGCTAACAAGTGATAGACGAGGAATTAATGGTAGAGCAATTGGTGTAATAAGTCGTCCAGAAGAAACGGCACAGCCGAATTTTTATGAGAGTTTTTTATATCTTGGATACTATTTAGTAGAACTTGATGATGGTACATATATATTAACACTTATGGATCAAGGTTATAAAAATGCAAGCACATTGCCAATAGCACACCCAGAACTATTAGAAAGCGAGTGGGAAGAAAGGCTCATGACTTTTGCTGATGAAAATAATATAGAGAGTAGTTTGATAAATACAGATTATATGCTAAATATTCACGCAGAAGGTAGAGTGACACTGGAAATCTTTGTTAGAGTAATAGTGATAGGAGCATTATTACTTATATTTTTTATAGGATTTATAGCTTTAAAGAAAAAAAGAAAAGTGAAAAATGATGCATAAATGTGAATTAGAAGAAGTAAATAATGGTACAACATTCAAATATTATTAAAAACGCAGTATTGTTTGGGAATTTACAGTGGTGATGACATTGTACAGGGTACAGGGGCTATTATAGGTACGATTAATGATATTGGTGAATTAAATTTTTGCTATCAATGAAATTTATATAATGGAAAGGGCAGTTGACAAATTGCCAACAATAGTTGGTTGTACTCTGATTTATAGATTTGATATGCTTATACTATACTAATAACAAACATATCAAATACGGAGGTAATAATTATGAATTTTAATGAAAAATTAATTGAACTGCGAAAAGCTAAAGGGCTATCACAAGATGAACTGGGGGATAAGTTACGGGTATCAAGACAAACAATATCTAAGTGGGAAACAGGCCAATCATACCCTGATTTCCAAAGGCTTGTATTATTGAGCGATTATTTCGGAATGACATTGGATACATTAGTAAAAGATGTAGAGGTACAAGATGTTCGAAATAAAAATTTGACAGAGCAACAAATAACATCAATTTATAATGATGTACAAAAAGTAAAATACACTGGAAAATCACTAATTAAATGGTATTGCATAATAGGAGGTGGTATTTTGATTATTTATGCGTTGATAATAATAGGTGCTAATTTGGGCTTGTAATTTAAATAAGAAAAATGAGCAAGTAGAAGAAGAGGTTGAACTTTATAGAATTATTTCCGACGAAGTTGAAGAAATAGAATGGGATTAAATTTGATTTATCAAGGCCTATGAGCATAATTGGTAGGAATAGCGATTTAGGAAATATAAGTAAAATTTAATATAATCTTAATAAATATATTCATCAAAAAAGAGGTTGCTTATGACATTGAATGAAGTTTTGAATTGGTTGGAAAAGGAATTTGGATACCCTGTGCCAGAGGACTATTTAAATTTCTTGAAAAAAGGAGATTTTGAGAGTTCCTGGAGAAAATATTATCTAATTGAAAAAGAAGAGAAGGAAGCTTTAGAGATATCAAGTTGGTTTACTTATGACCTGTTAGCTTTTGTCTATGGTAATTGTATAGGAGAGGGACTTATAGAAAACCGTCACTTACCAATATTTGATAGTTGTGGAATGACGGTTGTAATAGACTGTAATAAAAAAGGTAAAACATATGGACAAGTATTTGTGAAAGCTCAAGATGGATTTTATGATATTGACCTTGAGAAAAATATATATGATGATTTTGAGTTTGTAGCTATAAGCTTTTTGGAACTTATAAGTAATTTGAAGACACGAGAGGGAATACAAGAGATGAGTATTTGGTAGTATATGTCATCTAATATGGTTAGGTGCTATTATGAGCAAACATTGTAGAGTACTGCTTTAGTCACTTTTATACGCAAAATAAAACCATTCACGAAGTTTTAATTTTTGAGTGATTGAGATTAAAGCTTAATCACCGCTTTTTAAGCTCTGTTGAAATCGTAACCTGAATTAAAGAGGTAAAATTAAAATTAAAAATCAAATCCACGCTTGACAAACATACCAGTAGTATGATATCATCTTTACATACTACTGGTATGTGGAGGTGAAATTATGGCGAGAAATAAATATCCAGAGCAAACTGTCGAGCGAATACTTGAAGTATCTACAAGGCTTTTTCTTGAAAAAGGATATGATAACACGAGCTTGCAAGATATTATAAACGAGCTTGAGGGACTAACTAAAGGTGCTATATATCATCATTTTAAGTCAAAAGAGGATATATTCGATGCTGTTGCTACAAAACTTG
>CAYJFM010000057.1:1912-8262 GCA_964369805.1 uncultured Oscillospiraceae bacterium | reverse complement strand
GCCATATCGTCAACTTTAGAAAAGCAAAGCCTAAGATATGCTTCTCCAACATTTCCGTTAGGGAAAAATAAGTAACCAGGCATGTATAAAAGCCCATTTTCAGTTGCTTTTTTAAACAAAGCTCGTTCATTAACTTCTTGTGGTAGTTTTACCCATATAATCAAACCGCCCTTAGGCTTTTCAAATTCTAAGCCATCAATTATTGTTTTTAGCTTATTAAGTTCAGCACAAGCTAGGTCTCTTTTTTTCTTATAGTGATTCCGCAAAAATGCCACATGACTTTCATAGTCAGGTCCTAGGAATTCGCTAATTATTCCCTGACTTAGGCCACTTACTAATATTTGCTCCATTCGAATGATTTTACCCATATACGCTGCCACCTCACTTGGTGCTAATATATATCCAAATATAGTTGCTGGAACTGATGTAAAGGCAAAACTATCAATATATACTATTTGCTTTCTTTGATCCATAGCATAAAGTGTAGGTAAAAGTGGTTCTTCATAATATAATTCTCTTTGGCTGTCTTCTTCAACTAGGGGAATATTATATTTATATATACATTCTAATAGTTTTTTTCTTTTTTCATATGACATTTGGATTCCAGTTGGTATATGAAAATTTGGTTGTACATATATAAATCTAGGCCTATGTTTTTTGATTTCCTCTTCTAAGAGGGTAAGGTTGATTCCATCTGCCTGCATCGGGATAGTTATTACTCTAACCCCGTAATTTAAAAACATTGCTATTGTTTCTGGAACAATTGGTTCTTCAGAAATAACAATGTCTCCAGGTTTTAAGTACATTCTTGTAATGTATTCGAGTCCTTGTAAAGTCTCAGATATTACTTGGATGTTTTTTGATGTTACTTCTATATTTCTTTTTTTTAGTGTGCTAATTAATTTTTCTCTTAGATCATATCTACTTTTGGATGGAGAGTATCCATAATGTTTTTTCCCGTTTTCTTTACCTATATTCATTAATATTTTTGTTATGGCTTCTGCTGGGTAAGCTTCTTCACTTATTTGCATTCCTCCAAAAGAAATTTTATCTACATTATCTGAATCTTCATAAATATCACCAAAAAGATTAACTTTTACATCTAACTCATATCTTATTTCACTTTCAAGAGAGGAAAAAATATTTTTAGGTAAGGGGGATTTTTTTTCTGTGGAAACAAAGTAACCTTTAGGTGATGTCCTAGATGCAACTATTAGCTCATCTTCTATCAACTTACTATATGCTTTAATTACAGTGTTTCTGTGAACCTCTAGTTCTTCTGCCAAGTGTCTTTCTGTAGGTAATTTATAGCCATCGAAGAGTTCATTTATTTGAATTTTTTCCTTTAGAATGTTAGCAATTTGTAGATACAGGGGAGTAGCACTTTTCTTATTTATTTCAATTTTCATTTTATTTCACCATCATTATGAGCTTTAAGGAATTCCAAATACTTTGTAAATGGAAGTGGTTTTGAAAATACAAAACCCTGAAGAAATTCACAGCCACAATCAATAAAATATTTTGCTGCTTCTTCTGTTTCAACGCCTTCAACAACAATAGTTCGGTTTGTTGCTTTGATTCCTTGTACAAAACGTTCAAAGAAGGCCATGTTTTCACTACTAGATAGTATTGCTCCAACAAGGCTTTTATCCACCTTAATAATACTAACTGGAAGATTTAAAATAAGATTCAAATTAGAATAATCAACACCAAAATCGTCTAATTCAAAAACATATCCTTTTGATTGCATGGCTTCCATTGTTTCACGGGTTATATTTGTGTCAGATACAATGGTACGTTCAGTTATTTCGATTTTCAACCTATGGGTTGGGATGTTATAGGAATTAAGAATATCAGACACTTTTTCTTCCATATCTGGTTTTAAAAACTGGGCGTAAGGAAAGTTTACAGATATAGCATTTAAACATAGTGAACCACCATATTCATCATAGATTTTGCGCATACTTTCACAAGCTTTTTTTACCATTATGTATGTAATATCTACAATTAGACCTTTTTCTTCAGCGATAGGTATAAACTCATCAGGATAAATTGGATCATCACCATTGTTTTTTATACGAATTAAAGCCTCTGCCTCAGAAAAATTACCAGTTTCCACAGCAAGAATAGGTTGGTAATATGCATCAAAGCCATCATGATCTAATGCGTATTTTAAGCGTTCTACTATCTTATTAATACGTTTAGCTCTATTGTAAACAGACGTGTCGTAGTAAAAGTTACTTCCATCACTTTGTTTTTTTAGAATATTAATTGAATAATCAATTGCAGAAATAAGCTCTCTTGTATTGGAACCAAATTCTGGAAAATCCACTCTTGTGTAGACAAGTCCAACGAGGCAATCCTCTCCTTCAACTGAAAAAGCGCTATTGAAGCGGTCTGCTGCCGCTAAAATATTTTTCTCTTTTGATATAACACTTGATCCTGCTAAATCAAAGCTAATCAATGCAAATTCATCCCCGCTATAACGGTATAGGTGTTTTCTTTTGAAGTAGGATGTGAAATGTGAAGCGACTTCTTGCAAAATTAAATCTCCATATGCAAGGCCGTGCCTTTCATTTATTGTTTTGAAATTTCGAATGCTAAACACATATAAAGAAAAAGGTTGCTGTGCTTCAGTAAAGCGTGTCATATGATACACAAGGGTCTTACGGCTATTTAGGCCTGTTAATTCATCCTTAGAACCACTTTCGTTTTGAATGTAGAGGTGAATAAATAGCATAGACAGAGCACTCCCGATACCTGACATTACAACCTCGGGAAAAACAACTTGCACTGCGACAAGTGCTGAAGAGAATAATAAACTTAAGCATAATATTGTTGCAATACCACGATAAATGGTATTTCTATATTTGATAGCTGCTATGACAATAAAAATAACATAAATTAATACAATAAGGTATGGAAGTTGATATAAGTCTCCACGTATATAACCGTTTTCAGGAGTTACTGTATATATTCCACGGAATAGTAAGTTTGATAATATGATAAGGACATACATTAAGTATGGAAGAAATAAGACAAACAGACGCGAAAATTTTGGCTTACGAACGGTTAATATTATTACATAGAAAAAATAAATTATAGCTGGTGAGGGTAATAGAATAAAATATAACATATTAGCTAAGTCAACAAGCCAAAGTGGGGAGTGCATATAGAAATCTGATACAACCATAGTAATTAATGTTACACTTATGTTTATAAAAGTTATTATACACATTCCTCTAAATACTACATAGCGTTTAGAATGAAGCTCTTTATCTATAATAAAATTGACTAGCAGAACACACATAATAAATAAGGCTGCAAGTTCGAATGATAAATTATAAGAAAACATTTTTTACCTCCAATTGAGTGAGTTTGAATGTTTGAAACTCACCTATATAATTATTTTATGTAAGGTACTTATATTATTTTTCCTTTGAGAATAATACCGTAAATTGGTTAATATTACTTTTTTATACACCTCAATTATACACAAAGATCAAGGAAATAACAAGGAAATGGATGCTTTATGCAAACTTTGATAATGAATTAATGGAAAGTAGAGATTGAATTACTGAAGTTGCTTATTTTGTTGTATAATAAACATGTGTTAAGCTTAAATATTAATTAGAATTTTGGAGAGGTAAGGATTATGGAACATTTACATATTTTTATTGTCGATCTTGCTTTAATAACCATTGTTGCTGGAATTATAGCTTTAATCTTTAAAAAATTAAAGTTCCCTCTAATTCTAGGATATATTGCAGCTGGATTTATTCTAAGCCCTAATTTCCACGCCTTTCCTACAGTCCTTTCTTTAGAGAATATAACTCTTTGGGGTGAGATCGGAATTTTATTTTTGATGTTTGCCATTGGGCTTAAATTTTCTTTTAAGAAAATTGCCGATGTAGGAACGAGTGCTTTTGTAACTGCAACGACAGTTATGACAGCAATGACTCTAATTGGCTTTTTCCTTGGACAGCTCCTGGGCTTTGGAACTTTAGATAGCATCTTCTTAGGTTGCATGATGTCTATATCTTCAACGATGGTTATTATGAAATCATATGATGAGTACAATCTTAAAAATCAAAAGTTTGCATCTTTAATCCTAGGAACTATGATTGTAGAAGATATAATTGCTATTTTTATGATGATAGTATTATCTGCTATTTCTTTAGGGCAAAACATATCAGGGTTAGAATTAGCTTCTCAAATTGGCATTCTCTTGGCAATGCTTGTCATATGGCTTTTAATTGGAATCTATCTAATTCCTACTCTTTTAAACAAAACAAAACATATTATGAATGATGAAGTGTTACTGATGGTATCTCTAGGTATATGCTTTGGAATGGTAATGATTGCCCATTTCATAGGGTATTCAGTTGCATTAGGTGCCTTTATTGGAGGGTCTATACTGGGAGGAACTCTGTTAGCTGACAAGATTAATAAGATTTTTTCTCCAATTAGAGATTTATTTGTTGCGATTTTCTTTGTGTCTGTAGGGATGCTAATTGACCCAGAAATTTTAAAAGAATATTTTTGGCAAATAATCGCTATAGTTTTCACAGTTATTGTAGGGCAACTTATTTTCTCTACACTGGGGATTTTGCTATCAGGACGAGGGTTACACACAGCCATTCGAGGAGGATTTTCTATGGTGCAAATTGGAGAATTTTCTTTTGTAATAGCTACAATGGGTGCAGGCCTTGGTGTGATTTCAGATGTACTTTACCCTATTATTGTATGTGTTTCTGTAATAACTATTTTTACAACTCCTTTATTTATGAAAAACTCTGAGAGAGCCTATAAAAAAATCGCTGATTCTCTTCCAGAAAAAACCCTAACGTTTTTGAAAAACTTCACAACAGAAAAAAAGGATACATCTAATATTGATCCTGACTGGAGAGGGTATATGAGATTATATCTGATTAGAACAGGTATAGTTGGAATCACTCTTTTTATAGTATACTACTTGATAGATTCAAGGGTAGCACCATACTTAGAGTCACATCACATGGACTATTATATTAGAATATTTATTGGAATAGTAATACTTTTGCTTATTGTACCAGTCATTGGAATAATGGGGACAAGAAGAAGTGCTTTTTTAACAAAACTATGGGTAAAAAACAAGTACAACAGATTGCCTATTGTAGCTCTTAGAGCTATTCGTATTATAATCTCTGCACTATTAATCTCTGCAATATTTAACTCATTGCTTTCTATTTCTTTCTATATTTTAATACCTATTGCAGCAGCTGTAATTATATTTACTATTAGGTCAGATTTTCTAAATGGAAAAACTATAAAAATGGAAGCTAGGTTTATATCTAATTTTAACGAAAGGCTTTTGGATAATTGGAAGTCAGAACACAAGGAAAATAAAGAAAATAAAAGAAAAGTGTGGGTAGATGAAAAGCTGTATGTGTCGGCTTTTGAAATATGCAAAGATAATACTGGGGAAATGAGTTTTGCTACTATTTTCGATAAGCGACTTTTTGATATCTTTCCTGTTAAAATTATAAGAGGGGATAAACATATTGGCATTCCTGATAGAAATGAAAAATTGATGTCGGGAGACATAGTGCATATCGCAAGTAAATTAGAAACTTTAGAGGCTTCTATAATGATTGTAGAGCAGTCTACTCATATTGAAATGGCATATAATAAACCTATTACAATTAAAGAATATATGTATCAAGAAATATTTGATAAAATTCCTTCCCAAGACCAAGTAGTTTGCGTTGCCATTTATGTTTATTCTGATGTTCCTTTTATAAAAAAATCCATAAAAAATTCAGGAATTAAAAAGAAATACCATGGTTCTGTTGTAGGAATAGAAAAAGGAGGAACCTTGCCGATTTTAATTCCAAGTATAAACACAATTCTTGAAGAGGGGGACATACTCTGGCTTATGGGGAATGAAAATATGGTTAGCAGGCTTTTGAAAGATGATATGATGGATGAAATGTAATAATTATTCTGATACATATTTAGGGCATTGACAATGTTTGATGTTTCTTTAAAATAGTAACTAAGTTAGAAACTGTTTTTTAGAAATGGAATTTTGAAACTGTTTTGCAGCAAGAAAGTGTAGGGGGAAACTATGAAGAAATACAGTGAAAATAGTATTTATGTTAGTTCATATGCAAAATTATCACTAGAGACACCATCAGGTGGAGTGTATAAAGCTATAGATATAGGGTTAATAATTAACACAGATACTCATATAATTGAAGGTGTATCACTTACCCTTGTAACAGATGAGGCTAAGTCATTTCTATCTCAAATTATGGAAGGCTATTGCTTGGATGAAGGAATTGAGCCACTGATAGAAATAATAAAAA
>CAYJFM010000057.1:0-1902 GCA_964369805.1 uncultured Oscillospiraceae bacterium | reverse complement strand
TTTGGTTCATCTCAGAAAGCAGTTTGTGTGACTCTAAGATTAGTGTATGAAAAATATATAGCAAAGATTGAAGAATTGAAAAAATAAGGCAATATTAATTTAGATAGTGAAGCTTTGATAATTGATAGAAATTGTTTGCTGTTTTGAGGAATATGTACTAAATATAAAAAAATAGCAAATTAGTTAAAATACCTTCTTGGTTTTCGCCAAATTAATGTGTTGAAAAATTGACATAAGAATTGACAAGGCTATATTAATATTGTAAAATAACAAAAAGTTAATAAAAGTTGCTTTATATGTAGAATCAAAAAATAAGTCATTCACCATAATGACAGGTTATATTTTTGAAACTAAACAGATAGAACCCAACTATTAGACATATTATTATATGTTTTATAGTTGGTTTTTTTATATTTAATTTATATTTAATTTATTCAAGGAGGCAGTAAGAGATGGAAACACTGAACAAACCTAAAAAGAAAAAAATGTCATTAGTAATTAAAATTTTTATTGGTTTACTTTTGGGAATCGTAGTTGGGTATGTACTAAACATACTTGGAGGAGAAGATAATGCAATAATTGCTAATTATATTTTCCCGTTTTTACAATTTGTAGGAGATTTATTTATAAGATTAATTAGGATGGTAGTAGTACCCCTTGTATTATTCTGTATAATTGATGCAGCATTATCACTTGGAGATATAAAAAAGCTAAGAACAATTGGAATAAAAACAATTGTATTCTTCCTAGCAAGTGGCATGATTGCAGCTTCAATTGGTCTTGTTATTGTTAATGTAATGAAACCAGGAGAAGGAATTGTTATTGGTGAGATGGCAGAAGAAATTCAAGTTACAGAGATGTCAGGACCTTACGAAACAATTCTAAATATGATTCCATTAAATATTTTTGAATCACTATCATCAGGAGATATGCTACCAATTATTGTATTTGCATTATTTTTAGGACTAGCTTTAATCCAGTTAGGAGAAAAAGCAAAACCTGTAACTAAAGCAATTAAGTCAATGGCTGAAGCAATGTTTACTATGATAACAATGATTCTTGGAATAATCCCTTACGGAGTATTCGGGCTTATGGCAGTAGCTCTTGGAAAGTATGGTATTGAAATATTTGGACCAGTATTTAAGTTTATTGCTGCTGACTATATTGCCAATGTGGTAATGGTACTTGGAGTTTACTCTATACTACTAACATTTATTGCTAAAGTTCCACTAAAAACATTCTGGATTCACTCAATAGAATCATGGTTATTAGCATTCAGTACATGTACAACAAATGCTGCCTTGCCAAGATCTATGAAAGCTGCTCCAAGGATGGGTGTAAATAAAGAAGTTTCTAACTTTGTATTACCACTAGGAGCTACAGCTAATATGAATGGTACTTGTATATACTTCTCTTTAATAGTAGTATTTGCAGCTCAGTTATACGGAATTGAATTATCAATTGCAGATCAGGTTATGGCAGCAGGAACAGCGACACTATTATCAGTTGGTTGCGCAGCTACACCGCAAATCGGACTTGTTATCTCAACAACCTTATTAACGGGTATGGGATTCCCACTAGATGCTATCGCATTAGTTGCTGGTATTTACAGAATCGTTGACCAAGCTCACACATCTACTAATGCTACAGGAGACTTAGTAACATCTTTATGCATTGCACAGATGCAAGGTGAGCTAGATAGAGAGCAACTAGCAATAGCTGGAAAAATGAAAGTAAAAGATATTGCAGAATATGATGCAAGAACAAATCAAGAACAATAAATTAACAGAAAATAATATAAGATTATAAAGGAGAAAAAAATGAGTCAAAATTTAGCGCCTAAAAATAATGTTTTTTATAGAAACCAAAATTGGAAATACCCAAGAATAGAACGTGGTGAAG
>CAYJFM010000056.1:918-8272 GCA_964369805.1 uncultured Oscillospiraceae bacterium | reverse complement strand
GTACTAGTAGAAAATAGCAAATCTATGTAATTTAAAGGGGGCAAGTAATTGCAAGATAAGTTTAATAAGATAATCGAGAAGCAGAAGTTAATACTAGAGAAAAATAAAAGGCGATATAAGGCGGTAGGCTATGGTAAATTAATTCTATTTATCTTGCTGGCTGGTTTGATTTATTCAACAGTGAAAAATGAATATGACAGCCTGTTTTTATTGTGTACTTTTGCAGTGTTTGCAGCTTTTGTCTATTTATGGATTTGTCAAAACAAAATAAAGGAAAAGGTCGATTTTTCAGTAGGAATTATATCTATTAATGAGAAGAACATAGATAGAGTTTCGGGTGAATGGGTTAACTTTAAAGATGTTGGCAGTGAATTTATAGATTCTGATCATAGGTATGCTTTAGATCTTGATGTAGTAGGAGAAAAGTCACTTTTTCAGTTTCTGAATTCCACTAATACCTGGTATGGTCGAAGCCTCTTTGCAAGAGATTTGCTTGGTGTAGTATATTCTGCAAGTGAGATTGAGCAAAGACAGCATGCAATTAGTGAACTAGCTGATAAGCTTGATTTTTCAAATGAAATAGAATATGAAATGTCTAGAATAGGAACTAGTGAGTCTGTGAAAAGTCTAGTGAAAGATTTACAAGATGATAAAACATATTTAAATAATGACATATTAAAGAACTTAATTTCAATTGTACCAATAATTGGTTTGATTTGTTTATTATGTGGACTTATTTTTGGTATAAATTATGGAATTTATGTAGGTGTAATATGTTTAATTCAGCAGGGCATAACTTGGGCCATAGGGTTTTCTAAAACTGCAAGGTACTTGGCTCCTGTTACAAATTTACCTTGTAAGCTTATTGCCTATAATTCTATAATTAAGACTATTAAAGCAAAGGAGTTTGAGTCAGCAAAGCTAAATGAAATCAAATCATTATTAAGCACTTCTGAATCATCAGCTGAACATGCAATGAAGGAGCTTGCAGCTATAACTGACAAGGTGAGTGTTCGAGGTAATTTTCTTGTTTACTTTGCTTTGAACATTTCTTTGTTATGGGATTTTAGGTGTGCACTTAAACTACAAAAATGGAAGAAAAAATATGCTAGTTATGCAGAGGAGTGGTTTATAGCACTTGGGGAGCTGGAAAGCTTGCTGAGCTTTGCTAATTTGCCAAGGGTGTGTAGCAATGTTTCTGTGCCAGAAATTTGCCAAGACTCTAAAATTGTAAAGGGTAGAAAAATTGGTCATCCACTTTTGAACAATAAAGTTAGGGTGAATAATAGTTTTGACTGTGAAGATAGTATATACATTATTTCTGGATCTAACATGTCTGGTAAAACTACTTTTTTAAGAACTGTAGGTATAAACTTAGTTCTGGCTCAATGTGGAAGTCTTGTTTGTGCAAAGGATATGAAATGTTCACCTTTGGCGGTGGTTACCTCTATGCGTATTGCTGATGACTTAAGTGCAGGGATATCTACTTTCTATGCTGAAATAAAAAGAATTAAGAGGATAATTGATGCAGCAGAAAAGTCCAGAAATACAATTTTTTTGATTGATGAAATTTTTAGAGGAACTAATTCTGTTGATAGACTTTTTGGAGCGGTTACAGTTATTGAAAAGTTAAATAATTTGGATGTTACGGGTATAATCACTACTCATGATTTAGAGTTATGCCAGCTTGAAGAAAAGTATAATAGAATAAAGAACTATCATTTTTCAGAAAGCTATAGCGATAAAGAGATTCATTTTGATTATAAAATGAAAGAAGGTAAATCAACTACAACAAATGGAAAGTATCTTATGGAAATGGTGGGAATCCTAGAGGCAGGGGATGATGAATAGAAAAAAGAGGATTGTTGCTGTCATTATAATTATTTTTATGTTAGTTTCTGTTGGAATTCTAACTAATAGATACTATGAAAACTACACTGAAACATGGAGAGACTCTGATATTAGATTTAATAAATCTTATAGTAAAGAAGGCGTGAGAGTTGCTTGCATTGGAGATAGCATTACTCAAGGTGGAAAAGTTGAAGAAGAGATGAAGGATAGTTATCCATATGTTCTTGGAGATAAACTAAGTAAAGAGTTTAATGATTTTTATATTGTGGAAAACTTCGGACTATATGGTGCCTATGCTACTAAGGAATCAGGGAGGCCATATTTGGGCTCTAATGCTCATGAATATTCCTTAAGTTTTAATCCTGATATTGTAATAATAATGCTTGGCACTAATGACTCTCAATATTTGACTTGGAATGAAGAAGAATATACTAAAGACTATAGTGAGTTAATCGAGTCATATATTAAACTAGAAAGTAAACCAAGAGTGGTTATAGCAACACCTATCCCAGCTTTTTCTGAATCATTTGGAATACAGCCTGAAGTAGTTTCAGGGGAAATTTTTGAGGCCGTAGAAATGCTTGGGGAGAAATACAATTTACAGGTGATTGATGTCCATGGACATTTTGCCAATAAAAGTGAGTATTATATTTCAGATAATATTCATTTAAACAGTGAGGGCAAAAGTGAGTTAGCAACTCTAATCTTTGATTCAATTGATTGGTAAGAAGAGATAAGGGGAAGTAATATTAAGCAAAAGAAACCAGGTAAGTAAAATATACATACCTGGCTTTTTTATATATTAAAGCATGGTTATTCTAGTTTTCTTTACAATATGTTGATAATATAGTCATTAGCTTTGCTCTATTTTCTTTATCAAGAGCAAAGGGGTGAAGCTGACTAAATTTATTTATATCATTATCAAAATAAAGACCTGATTTATCTGCAAACTCATCAGATAGTGCTGCCTTGTAAATAATATCTGCTCCAATTTTTAAGTCATATCCTGGATGGCCATAAGCTTCTTTTACCATTTTGCTACCTAAGAAAGACTTAGGGTTTATAGCAAGTACAGTCGCTTTACTACCAACTTCTTTGGCTAATTCTATGGTCCACATTGCAATAGCAAGTTTGCTTTGAGCATAGGCAGAGCTTGGATCCAGCTCTCCACCACTGATAAGTTTTTCCCAGTTAATTGGTGCTTGGGCGGCAGAAGAAAGGTTTATTATGCGTCCATTTTCATTTAGTATTGGAAGGAGAGATTGAGTAAGAACATAGGGAGATATAGTATTTACCATAAATCTTATATCTAGACCATTTGAACTTAATCCCTGAGGCGTTATAAATATTCCTGCATTATTTATAATGATATCTAAACTAGTAATATCATTTAATATATTTTTTGCCATTTTTCTTACTTCTTTTAACTCGGATAAGTCAGCAACATAAGTGCTTATATTAGCACTAGGGTTTAGGGATCTAAGACTGGCTGCTACCTGAGATAGTTTTTCTACATTTCTTCCGTGTATAAGCAGATTATGTCCATCTTGAGCTAAAGTTTTAGCGGTTTCCAAGCCAATTCCATCTGTAGCTCCTGTTAGTAAAATTGTTTTATTCATGTTTCCTCCTTGATTTAATTTCATTTATATTATGTTTTGGGATTAAATATTTGCTCGTTTCAGTACACCATCAAGCAGTTCATCGCCAAGTTCTGGAATGTAGTCTTTTATATTCTGTATAATTTCCTTTTTCTTAGTTAGAGGGCCATTTACAGGAATTAAATTGTAATTGTGACCTCCAAAGAAATATGCATCATCAAAGTCTATTAATTCTAGAAGTTTGATTTCTTCTTCTATTTTTTCTCTTTCAGTGCATTCTTTAAACTCACCACTATCACGCATTTTTTCTAAAGGTGTTCCAGTGGATACAGAAGTAGTCATAAGAGAAAGCAAGTAAGGAGGGAACTTATTTAAAAGCTTTGCGGTTTCTTCGATATGAATATCCCCATTTCCTTTGCCAGCAACGCCAGTCATAATTATGGCATCCCACTCTATGCCTGCTTTCACAAGTTTCTCGATATTTACATAAGCCTCTTCAGCAGTAAACCCTTTGCACATTTGCTTAAGTGCTGGATCATAGGCAGACTCTAAACCTATATGTAGTTGATTATATTTTAAGACTTTTAAAGCTTTTAACTCTTCAACAGTTTTGCTTTTCAAACTTTTTATAGAAGCATAGCAGGTTATAGTTTCTATTTCGGGAAAGTAAGAGTTTATTAGCTTTCCAATTGTAACTAATTTTTCTGTAGATAAAATAAAAGGTTCTCCATTTACTAGGAAGATACGACGAACTGGCCTACCTCTCTCTTTAAGTTCTTTTAAATCTTCTTCTACATGAGCTAATGAAGATACCTTAAATGGTGTTTCTCTATACATGGTACAGAATGAACATTTATTATGTGAACATCCTGCCGTTACCTCTAGTAATGGTGTGCTTGCCTCAATGGGGTGTCTATATACTTGTCCTGTGTAGTGCATAAGTGTATCCTTTCTTGTTTTGATCATTTTAATTTGCTTTACTTATATTTTACTACCTTTAAAGAACTAATCAATTATGGATATTTTTATCCCTAGAGACAAAAAAGTCCCTATGAATTATGCAAATAGGGACTAAGAATTAATTATTCAATTAGAATATTAGCATAGTTAAACTCTAAATTGTATTTACTGCCCCATTGGTTTAGAGAGTTAAGAATAGGCAAAACTTCTGTTCCAATTTCTGTCAATGAATACTCTACTCGAAGAACTTTTTCCTCAAAAACTTTTCTCTTTATAATATTAGATGACTCTAATTCTCGGAGCTCTCGAGATAAAACTCTTTTGCTTATTGAAGGAATTAAGCGGTCTAATTCTCCGTAGCGTATAGTTCCATTATTACCTATGTGAAAGATAAGAATAGGTTTCCATTTACCCCCGATAAGGTCAAGTGTTAGTTCCATACTACAATTAAAGGTTTTTATATTATCCATTGTTGTGCCTCCTTTGAGAAGTGGTGAATATATGTTAATTATATCATTATAATATAAACAAGGGTAGAGAATAAATATACTTTAAAGTTGTACCCTTTTAAAGTATATTTAGGAGGTAGTACACAGAGAGTGATGTAAAGGTCTCTTTTGAAGAAAAAGAAGGGAAGGTCATAATTATTATTAGTAATATGGTGATGCGGCATTTCTGTGTGTGCTCAGTCTAAGCACGTTCTTAATGGGTAGGAGTTGATCTTGAGATTGGTTCTGATTCTGTAGCCAACTCTATATTACTCTGGTTTGGCTACAGTAAGTAGCATCTTAAACTGCTCTTCAGCATGTAGGGCATGAGGAACTTCTGCTGGCATTAATATGGACTCACCTGCATTTACAGTAAATGTCTCGCCATCTAAATCAATCTTAGCGGTACCCTCTAGTATTTGTACCAGGGCATCACCAGTTGAACTGTGACTAGCAATCTTTGAACCTTTTGAAAAGGCCATAATTGTCAAGGTGAAGCTACTTCTTTGTACTAAGGCAAGGCTTGAAACGCCATTTCCCTCATAGTCAACAGAATCACCAATTTTTAAAACTTCTCTACTATTTATTTTCTTTATAAAATTTTCCATATTTTCTCCTTTATTTGTAACTGTGCTAATCTGTAATATTTTACTTGGAACTTTTGAATAAACTCTATGGAGTGTGTCTCGCTTTATTGCCAATAGCTCTCCTTGTCTTGCAGTATATTCTTCCTCTTGGAACACCTGCATTTCTCCATCTAATACATATATCAAAATGTCTTCTGTGTTACTTTGTTCGCTTACACTTTCATCTTCATCAAATGAAAATAAGTAAAATGTAACCTGATCATCTTGAAAAATTCTTTTGCTTATAATTTGATGATTTTTATAACTGATTTTATCTTTTATTGAAAAAACCTTTGAATACTCAAACAACTTGGGCCTCCTTTTTATTTATTTAATGTTAGTGATGTTAGTTATAAATAAATTCTACTATAGGATTAAGTATAAGTCGGTTGCAATTGCAACGCGAACTTGATTGATTAGGAAATAATTTTAGTTAGGTACTGTTTAAGAATTTGTGCAACTAATTGGTTTCAAGTTGAGTGTTGAGTGGAGAGTCTGATTTAGCAAGAAAATAGGGGTAGTAATTAAATTTATTATGTTATATAATATAAGTTGTGATAAATTAGGAAGAATAATGTGAAATTCGAAAGGAAAAATATGAAAAGAATATTTTTGGTTTTTTTAATGCTTATTTTGAGCACTACTTCAATTTATGGTGCAACTGAATCAAATGTAATATACTCTATGAAGTCAGATTATATTGACCTTACTCAAATTTTAATAGATGTTCAGGAAGATGATGAGTATGTATCATTTGAAACTTCCATTAGTAGATTAAGAGATGGTATAGAAGGGACAATTACTGGTAATGCAAAAACTTCTGTATACTTTGAAGATGATGAAGATATAAAGAGCAATACCTTAAGAGTAGATTTAGACTTTGCAGGAAATACTCTTGCACAGCCTGTGAATACGATGTTTGTAACAGATCAGTCAGGTTCTATGAACATGACAGCTGGCCAAAATTCGGGTTCTGTAAGTACTACACCTTGTCTTCACGAAGATCATGTTTATAAAATAAGAGTTAAAATAGATGGTAAATTTTATAGTTATTATCATTCTCCTGCTGAATCAGGTTGGACTGGTGATTGGTATGACCTTACAGGAAGAAATATTATCAAAGAAGAAATTAAAAATCACGCAATTAAAGAAGGTATAGCTACAGAAACTAGTACAGTAGCTACAGTCTCAACTTACTTTTATTCTCATGGAAATGATAACAGACCTTCGAATTTTCATTATGATTATATAGGCGATGACATATTAATAAATGCAGAAAGAGTTTACGCTGAAACACCTACCACTAATGAAGAAATAAAAAAAGCTGAACTTGAAAAAAGCCTTTTTACTAAAATAGAAAATGACACATTTAGTAGGCTTGCGGCAACATCAACTTGGGAATTTTATTCACCTGTTTTAATAAATACTGATGTTTCAGCGGGTGACTACATAGCTGGATTAGATGCTTCTAGTTCTTGTTATGACAGAATGAATATTTCAAAATCTGTATTTCACGAGCTTTCTGAAATAGCGTTGACTAATCCAGGTAATTATATTGGTTTCGCAAATTTTGCTGGGGTTTTAGACGCTTCGCAACCTCTAAGTACATCACCTTTAAATAATAGTTTTCTAAATACAATAGGAAGACAATCTACCTATTATGAAAAAGGATTAGACTTCGCTAAAACTGAATTTACAAAAGAAAATGAAACTCATTCAGGAAATCAAAACCTCTTAATATTTGTAACTGATGGTGTACCAAACGGTATACTTAATACTGATGCTGAAATGATAGCATATATGGACAAATTCGTTGAAGATACAGGTGCAA
>CAYJFM010000056.1:0-908 GCA_964369805.1 uncultured Oscillospiraceae bacterium | reverse complement strand
AATAGTTTACTTCATAGGTATAGATATACCATCCAGCTATTATGATAGATGGGGTCCACTTATTGCAACAACAGACTCTTACGGCAGTGAGAATATGAGAAATTCTCAAAATGCTCAAGATCTATTAGACATTCAAACTGAGCTTGAAAAGATTTTAACTTCAACTACAAATTTAGAAACAACTATAAATGAAAATTTTGATATGACTGTTGATGAGGAACATCCTGTAACCGTTAATTATATGATAAAAGACTCAACTGAAGTAATTACTGAGACTGTAAACTCAATTGACCAGTTAGAAACACTAGGCATTACATATGACTCAGAGACAGGGGCTGTTAACTGGAATGCTGGAAGCTCAGGAATCACTGCGGCTAGATTAACTTTTTACAAGCAGTTTGACACTGAGAGCATTGACTGGGAGGAGATTGAAAATGGTGGGTCACTTCAAGGGACTTCTCTTGGAGAGTCAAGTACAAGTTATATTGATTATTCAGGAAGAGAAAAAGAAATTGTAATGGATGATACAGCTACTTACAAGATTGAAAAAAATAGTAAGCTTAGAGTAAGTAATGAGACACCTACTCCTTACGATGTAGAAGTGGGACAAACTATTGATTATGAAATAACTGTTACAAATGTTGGTGTATTAGAAAGTGATAATAATTTTGTTTATCAAGAAATTCCTGAAGGTACAGAGTTTATAAAAAGTCCAGAAGGTGAATATAACAAAGAGGCAAATTTAATTGAATTTAAAATAGATGATTTGCAGCCAGGGGCTATAGAAACCTTCCAATATACGGTAGTTGCCGATGAGTATAACTATGAAATAAAGTCTCATGCTAAGCTAGGTGTGTATGATGAGAGTGTAACTTTAGAAGAGGAGGGGGTGCCTATTCTTTCAGCAG
>CAYJFM010000055.1:0-8848 GCA_964369805.1 uncultured Oscillospiraceae bacterium | reverse complement strand
CTTGCAATTACTTGCCCCCTTTAAATTACATAGATTTGCTATTTTCTACTAGTACCTCTCCATATTAAACACTATTTTCATTACATTTTTTCATCATAGTCAAGCACTGAACCCTCTTTTTTCATTTCAACCTTCGTAAATTTTAGTAATATAATACCAACAATAACTGCGCAAACTTCGGCAAAAGGAACACTTAACCAGATACCATTAATATCTAATACATGCGGCAAAGTAAATATGCCTATAGAAACAAAAATTAATCCACGACTAGCAGCTACCATTACTGACTGCAGCCCTTTACCAATAAAGGTAAAATATCCTGAATTTAATATATTAAACCCAGATATCAAAAACGCAAAAGCATATATCTTCCCACCATTGGCTGCAAGCTCTACTAATTCTGGACTGTCTTTTATAAATAACTCTATAATTGGCTTACCTGCAAAGAAAAGTACAGAAAACAAAATAATTCCAAAAATAAAGTTACATATATAAGAAATTCTCATAAATTCTCTAACTCTTTTTTTATTTCCAGCACCATAGTTATAACTGATTACAGGACCAATTCCATCAGAAATACCAAAAAGCATCATACTTCCAAATGATCCTATATAACTTATGGCTGTAAAAGCTGCAACTCCACCAGGACCAACTAAGTTCATCAGTGCAGTGTTAAATAAGAACACTGTTACAGCAGTAGAAATTGAGTTTATTCCTTCTGATGATCCATTGTATAAAACTGGTGCAATACATTTCGGTGAAAAACGTCCTTCATAAATATTTATTACGCTATTTTTCTTTAACATAGGTCCAATTACTACTACTAAGGCTGCTACAAAAGCTATACCTGTTGCAAGCGCAGCACCCATAATACCTAGATTTAGTTTTGCTATAAATAAATAATCAAGACCTATATTAATAATTATACTAGCAATTGTGCCATAAAAATATCTCTCAGGCTTGCCCACAATTCTATTTAAAAATCCAAAATAAAACATCAAACACATAGGAATTGCAAAACAAGCAATTGTTTTAATATATGTTGAAGTTCCAAAAATTAATGTCTCATCAGCTCCAAGGAGTAAGCCTATTTGCTTATTTAAAATTAACCCAGCAGTAGTGATTAATGCTCCACTTAAAATTAGAACTATTTTATAAGTATGAAAACAGTCTATAGCCTTCTGCTTATTTCCAGCACCAAGATATATCCCAACATAACTCTGGGTACCAATGCTTATAACCATGCTAACCCCAATGATTAACTGGTAAAAAGGAATAGAAATATTAATACTTGCTAGGGCATTGCTACCAATGAAGTTACCTACAAAGATGCCATCTATCATACTTTGCATTCCTGTAATAACCATGGCGACTACTGCTGGAATACAATATTTTAAAAATAACTTAGGTACATTTTCTGTGCCTAATATAACCTCTTGATTGTTCATTCTAACCTTTCATATACATGCAAAATAAAATAAAGTTCAAGCCTTAACTAAAAGTGTTATCAAGCTAAACTCTATTTATTGTAAAAATCTTATGTCATCTTCTAATTATAGCAGAAAAGGACGGAAAAATCCGCCCTTCTCTTGTAAAAACAAACCTAATTAAAAATTAGACTTTTAAACATATTCAAGTAGTCCTCTCATATCTTGGATTACAGCATCTGCACCAGCCGCCATATATCCAGAAGCCACCTTCTCATCTATAGCTTTTCTTTCATCATCAGAAAGAGCATTATACTCTTCTTCAGTTAAACCCATTTCAGAGCTGCCTTCGATAATTCCAATTGTGAACATCCCTGCATTCTTGCCTTCTTTAATATCTGAAATTGTATCTCCAACCTTAATTACAGTTCTAATATCATCAAGCTTTAAGGCTTCCATATTTCTATATACCATAAAAGGGAAAGGTCTTCCTACTCCATTTGTTGAATCTGGACTAAACCAAGCATCAGGTTTATAGCCATTTTCTTCAGCTGCCTTTGTTACAATAGCCATCATTGAATCAGTGTAACCAGTTGTGCTACCAATTTTAATACCCTTTTCTCTTAATGCAGCAACTGTTTCAATTACATAAGGTTTTGGGTTACCAAAGTCTTTTAGTATTGCAAATAAAGAATCTTCAAAACCTGCATACATCTTATCTACATCTTCAGTAGTAAAGTTTCTTCCATAAACTTCATTAAACTTAGCATTTACTCTAGGCATCTCAAGAACTGTTTTAATGTGATCCCACTTAAGCATACCCATAGGTTTTCTGATTTCTTCCATTGTAGCTTCAACTTTATAATCTCTAAACACTTTAGAGAAAGCTTCTACTGGAGCAAAGCTTCCATAATCTACAGTAGTACCCGCCCAGTCAAATATAACTGCTTTAATATTTTTATTTTCCATTTCTTATTCCTTTTCTATCTATCTAAATTTCAATTACTATTTAAATACTTTGCTATTTACTTAGCGTTCCCATATATTCTTTGAAAATATCACAAAGAGCAACCATGTCTTCTAAGTAAATTTCACCAATATTACCAATTCTAAAAGTATCAGCATCAGTTACTTTTCCAGGGTAAATTGCATATCCTCTCTCTTTAATAAATGCATACATATCTTCAAAAGAGTATTCTTCATTTGTTGGTGATATGAATGTTGTAATAATAGGAGACTGGCATTCTTCAATATAAAGACCAAATCCGATTTCTTTCATAGTGTTAATTAAGTAGTCATTATTTTCCTTATACCTAGCATATCTTGCAGTAACGCCACCTTCTTCAAAAAGCTCTTCCATAGCTTGTCTGAAAGCAAGTACAACATGAGTTGGAGAAGTAAATCTCCATTTTCCATCTCTGTCCATACCCTTCCACTGAGCATAAAGATCAAGAGACATGCTTCTAGCTTTTCCAGCACTTCTTGTTAATGTTTCCTTGCTACATATAATAAATGAGAAACCTGGAACTCCTTGAATACATTTATTTGCACTGCTAACAATAACATCAATACCAAGTTTTTCAACTTCAATATCAACACCACCAAAGCTAGACATAGCATCAACAATCATTGTTCTTCCAGCATCTTTAACTACCTTAGTTACAGATGCAATATCATTAATAATCCCAGAAGTAGTCTCACAGTGAACCATTGCTACATGTGTAATGCTCTCATCACTATCTAGTATATTTTTTATATCCGAAGCCTTAGGAATTTCAGAATATGACACCTCGTACTCAGTAAAATTCACCTTAGCTGTTTCTACAATTTCAACCATTCTCTTACCATATAATCCATTGGTAATAATAAGAACTTTTTCATCTTCACCTACTACGCTAGTCAGCACTGACTCAACGCCAAAAGTTCCACTTCCCTGCATCAAAACCGTAGTATACTTTTCAGAAGAAGCATGTGCAATCTTAAGTAGTCCCTCTCTTATTTCCTGAGTAACAACCTTATAGTCATTATCCCAAGTACAGTGATCAACATTCATTACTTCTCTTACCTTTGTAGAAGTTGTTAGTGGTCCAGGTGTTAGTAGTTTATATTTCATTTTTCCTCCTTTGCTTGTCTTTTTCTCTCTCAGCTTGTTCCTTGTCTTTGTCGAAAAATCCAGCGCAATCAGCTTTCTTTTTCGCCCTATACTTCGTCACTTCGCTTCTCTGCGAGTTTATCGAAAAAGCTTTTGCAATCTAATTTTTAATTTTCTAGTTTGTTTATTTGAGATTATCTCTCAGTTTTCATTTGCCTTTTATCCTTACGAACTTCTGGGCAAGCAACCTACTACAATCATTCTCACCTACATTTAAGAATGATTATAGTTATCTTTTGGTGCTTTGCCTTAGTTCAATTTATATTTAAATAATTAATTTTTGTTTTTACGTTATATGCATTAGCTTTCTATTTTGCAGCTTCTGAAAGTTCTTCGTGTGTTTTTAGCAGTTCAACTGTTAGAGCTTCTGGGAATACCATTGGATATGTTGCCATATTTGCTTCATCAACAGTTTCACCTTCGTATGCAGCAGTTGGGTAGTATTCTAACATTCCTGCCCTTCCTTCATTTACAATTACTCCAGCCATTTCCATAGCTAATGGGTTTGTGTCATCACCTTTGTCAACTGTTGCGATAGCTTCTGTTAAAGTATAGTTGCCTTCAGTTGGATCAATGTAGTCAATAGGAAGTCCATCTGCTTTATCTGCTACAGCTTGGTGTCTCAGACCAAAACCTACTGCAACTTCACCAGCTCTTACTTTTTTAATTGGACCAGAACCTGATGATTCTAGGTGTGCACCTGCATTCTTGTAAATTCCTTCAAGAATAGTTTGAGCTTCTTCTTCTCCGTATGTATCAACTAGCGCTTGGATCATTAACCATGCTGTTGAAGAACCTGTAATATCTGTAACTGATATATAACCTTCATAAACTGGATCAGCTAAGTCTTTAATTGACTCTGGCATTGGTAAATCATATTCTTCCATAAGTTCTGTATTTACAAATAATGCACCTTGGTTAGCTAAGATTGTGCTATAGAAGTTTGGTGTTTCTTCAAGAGCTGCAGCTGTTTCATATGTTTTTTCTGAAAACATTTCATTTTCTGTTTGAGCGCTATCTAAATAGTATGAACTCATTGTAACTACATCTGCTTCAATATCAGATCCTTCTGCTAATAACTTTCCACCAAGTTCTGATGTACCAAATGATTGTATTATATATTGGCCTTCGTAGCCATTATCATTAAGCGTAGTCTCCATAACCTCTACTGCTTCTTCGTCAGCATTAGAATAAATGATTACTTGTTCTTCATCACTTCCACCTGACCCACATCCTGCACTAAACGCAAGAACACCTACTAGTAAAGCTGATGCTACTACTGTTTTTCCTAATTTCATTTTAACTTTTCTACTCATCCTTATAAGTTCCTTTCCTCTTGGCCCCATGCCATTTTAAATTATTTGTTAGCATTTCTTCTGCTAATTATATATTCAAGTACGATCTTTACAATTATGTTAGTAAGCAATATTAGTATAGAAAGTACGAATATTTCATTAAACTTCATAAAGTGCTGAAGTTCTTTGATCTTTGTTGTAACAACCATAGTTTCTGCTCCTGCAAGGAATATTACAGCACTAACAGTTACCATAGCATTTATAAAGTAATATCCAAACACCTCAAGTAGCGTTGTTACTGCATTTGGCGTGATTATTCTTCTTACTGTTTTTATCCATGAATCACCCATTAGAAGCGCTGTAGTCTCCCAAGAAGTATTCATTTTTTCCAGTGAATTTTTCATCATAAGGAATGGTGTTGAGAAAAAGTGAACAACATTTGCAATAATAATTAATATTAATGTGTTTTGAAGTCCAGTTCCTGTGAATAAAAGCATAAAGCTGATACCAATTACCATTCCTGGTATTGTGCAAGTAACAAGAGAAGTTCCTTCTATGATTCTTTTGCACACACCATTTATTTTGCTCCTTACCGTTACCAAAGCCGCTGCATAAGCAAGGCCTGTTCCTATAGCAGCTGTTAAAACTGCAACCACTAAGGAGTTTTTATAAACCGCTATAAGCGATGGGTCACCTAGTACTGAGGTAATATTTTCTGTTGTAAAGCCAAGTCTATATGGCCATTCTTCTACAAAGATTACTACAAAGATTACTAGAAATACCGATGCTATAGTTATCATTACTGCTACGCTACCAACTCCGCAAAGAGCATCACGTAAATGATTTTTAGGGTTTTCCACTTGTGATACCTTAGAGTATTTTATGTTAAATCTATCAAGGTATCTTAGAAGTCCTATGCTGAAGGCTGACGGTATAAGCATGAATATCGCAACTACAGCTCCATTATTGAAGTTAGGCACACTTCCTAGCATTTCATCATACAGAAGGCTAGCTACTACTTGGAATTCTCCGCCTATTGAAGCAGGAATACCATAATCTGTGAAGGCTAGTGTAAAGCACTGTACAAATGATGCTGCCAAAGTTCCAAGTAGCGGGTATACTATTGTAGTCCAAAGAGTTCTGCTTGGACCATCTCCCATGTTTCTTGAAACAATCATGTATTTTTTGTCAATATAACCCATTGTATTTTGTATTAATAAAAATGATACTGGCAATGTATATATGCTATATCCTAGTAGTAACCCATTAAAACCGTAAATTTCAAAAGGCTGAAACCCTAGAATTTGAGTCATTAGACCTTGTTTTCCAAAAGAATAGATTATGGCAAATCCGTAAGTGATTGTTGGTAGTAGCATTGGGAATATCGCTACAATCTTAATTATTTTCTTATAGATTTTAGGCACATTAGTATAGTTAATTGTGTACGCCATAAAAAATGCAATTGCTGTTGTAAGTAAAGCACTTATTGATGATACTAAGAAACTGTTACCAACTGCAGGCAAGAAATCGTCATCTGCAAACACACTAACATAGTTATAAAATACAGAGTCGCCTTCCCCTGCAAAAGATTCAACTGCAAGTATTATCATAGGCACAACTAAAAAGGCCAGAAATATTACTGCAAAAGCTCCAAAGATCACCTTTGCTTCTAAATTTTTATTTTGATTCATTTGCCCCGCCTTATGCTGTCATTTCTGTTGCAAATAGAGCGTAAATGTTGTTTCTCTTGATTTGTAGTTGGTTCAAAATGAATTGCTTAACAAAATTATTCTCAGGCTGATTTATGATCTCATCTGGTTTTCCGTATTGAGATATTTGACCATCTTCGATGATTAAAACTTTATCTGAAAGTGTTAAAGCCTCTTCTGGGTCGTGAGTTACAATTATTGTAGTTAGGTTAAATTCTCTAGCAATTTCTTTGATTTTTGTTTTAATTGACTCTTTGATTACCCCATCAAGTGCGCTTAAAGGCTCATCTAGAAGCAAAATTCTTGGTTTCATTACCATTGTTCTAGCTAGAGCTACTCTTTGCTTTTGACCACCTGAAAGCATATCAACTTTTTTGTGTATATGTTCTTCTAATCCAAGTAGGCTAATCATTTCATCAACTTCTTCTTTAGTAGAAATATTAGGATTGTTTCTTAATCCATATATTACATTTTGGTACGCGTTTAAATTTGGAAATAGTGCATAATCTTGAAACACGATATTGAAGCCTCTTTTTTCCATTTTTACATTAGTTAGGTCTTCTCCGTTAAATACTAAGTTCCCACTATCTACATCTGTAATGCCAAGAATTAAATTCAGTAATGTTGTTTTACCACTTCCTGAAGGCCCTAGGATTGAAACTATCTCTCCCTCATTAATTGTTAAGTTGATATCATCTAGTATTGTTTTACCATCATATTTCTTTGTAATGTTTTTTAGTTCTAGCATTATGCTACCTCCATTTGTTATATTAATCTAATTTTTTTCGGTTTGATTTGTATGCCTTATTCTACTAAAAGAAACCTTTTCCCTCAATCAAATGAAAATTAAACTTAAGTAAAATGTAAGTCAGTAATTTCGTAGGAATGTAAAGTAAAAGTAAAATTAACACCCTAATGTAATATTATCTTAAATTATTTAAAATACTAAAACTCTAAGTAGCAATAAAATCTGCCATAGCCATATTTTTAAGATTATATATAAATTTAATTTTAATTTAACAAATTACTAAAATATGAAAAAATGTATAAATTTGCTAGGTGTTTATGGTATAATTAATTGGGTAAAATAAATATACAATTCAAAAAACATTTTACGTGAAGATAGATATAAATAAAAAATAATTTAGGAGGTAGTAAATGAATACAATTCAAAAAGTAACAGATAAAGTATATTCTGTAGGTATAGTAGACAAAGATGTGAGAATTTTTCACGGATATCAGGTCCCTCACGGAACAACATATAACTCATATCTTATAGTTGGAGAAAAAATCACTTTAGTAGATTTCGTAAAGGCTCCCTTTGCAAAAGCCTTCTTAGAAAATATTAAGGAAGTTATTGGGGAGAAAGAAATAGATTATATAGTTTGCAACCATGTTGAACCAGACCATAGCGGAGCATTACCTTTAATAGTAGAAAACTACCCTAATGCAAAGATATATGGAACTGGCAAATGTAAGACAGGTTTAGAAGCTTACTATCCAGAGGCTGCCCTTTCTAACTTTGTACCAGTCAAAAAAGGTGATACACTAGATATTGGCGATGGCCTACTTCATTTTATACCTATGCCTATGGTTCACTGGCCAGATAGCATGGCAACATATTATGATAAAGACAAAATTCTTTTTTCAAATGATGCCTTAGGTGAACATCTTGCGGTTGATAGCATTTGGGATGAAGATTTAGAACATGAATTTTTAATTGACAGCTTAGCAAATTATTTTGCAAATATAGTTCTTCCTTTTGGAAAACAAGTTATTAACTTACTAAAGCAGTTAAGTATTTACGATATAAAAATCGCTTGCCCATCACACGGCGCTGTTTTAAGAAAACACCTGCCTGAAGCTTTAGAGCTTTACACTAAATGGTCAAATCAAGAAGTTAATGATAATAAAGTAGTAATTGTATATGATACTATGTGGGGAACCACTCATAAGATGGCAGTAGAAATATCAAACCAGTGGGAAAAAGAAGGATATAATGTAGAGCTAATAAACTTAACTGATAAACATTATTCCTACGCAATGGGAAAACTTCTTGATGCAAAGTATATTTTTGTCGGCTCATCCACCCTAAATAACGATATGGTACCATCTGTAATAGCTTTCCTAACATATATGAAAGGGCTTAAACCTACAGGAAGAACAGGAATGGCATTTGGATCATACGGCTGGAGTGGAGAATCAATTACAAATATACATAACCTACTAGAGAATGCAGGTTTTGAAATGCTTGAACCAAAGAAA
>CAYJFM010000054.1:0-9623 GCA_964369805.1 uncultured Oscillospiraceae bacterium | reverse complement strand
CCTGCAGAATCGCCTCTTGCTGCTACGGCTGCCACAAAAGCACTTTCAATTAGCCAGTCTGCAGCCCTCCCAGCGTATAGAACTTGGTGGTGATTTAAGTCTTCCATTCTTATCATATGTGATATATAGTGTTCCTTCATTTTAGTCTCCTTTATAATTGTCTGATTTTTTGTATAGGAAGTATTCCTTTTAGTAGTATAAAGAAATCCCTTTAAAAATACAAGTATTGTGAGTATAACATTTCTCTTTGCCTTATTAACTATTGAGCAAAAGAAAAGCACCAGCTATGAATATTCTCCATAGCTGATGCCTGTAAATTTCTAATTAAAAGTTTTCAGTCTTTAGGTCCAATCCAACGCCGTCAACCCACTCTTCTTTATACAAACTATGTACTACAAACTCTCCAGTTTCAGGATAGAATTTAAATAATAAATCATCTTTCTGTCCGTTCTTTGATGTAGCGCTTCCAAGATTGCTTTTATCCATAAGAGCTTCTAAATCTTCTTCAAATTTACTTACCCATTCTCGGTCAGCACTTGAGAACCTAGCTTCAACGGTAACATCACCTTTTCCGGTTCCTGGGCCATTTCTACTACTACTTGTATCCCACCTAATAACTAGTTGCTTGCCTGCAGGTATAATATCTGAGTTCAAGTTGTATGCAATGGCTACCGCATCCATAAGCTCTGCTGCTTTTTGTATGTCTGCAGTTTCCTTTGCTGCTTCTACATATCCCGTAATACTTGGAATAGCAACTACCGCTAGAATTGCTATTATGGCTATTACAATAATTATTTCCATTAAGGTAAAGCCCTTGTTGTTCTTTCTTCTAATCACAGTGTACCTCTTCATTTAGACTTCATTCATAATATCCCAAATTGAGTAAACATCTCCACTAATTAGTTTACAACTTTTTACTCAAAAGGTCAACTTGAATACGCCAAGATTCAAAAAACTACCAAAGGTTTCCCCTTGGTAGTTTGATCATTATCTTCTCTTACTCCCCAAGCAAAGTGTTAGTCAAAGGCTTTATGCCTGCTCTCTTGGTAAATAGCTTGAAAGACAACTTATATGTGTGACCACTGATTTTAGAAACACTTTCATTTCTATATGGTCAAGTATTTCATTTTTTTCTTCTGCTTCTAGAACTCTTCTTTGCAAAATTTTCAAGTCCTCAATTTCAGCTAGAAGCTCTTCTTTCGTAAGCTCGCTGTACTTCATAATTTTCTCCTATAATAATCACATTTTATTCTTCGCCAGACTTAGAAGCGTTTGGCCTTTCGAATAATATTGTACCATATTATTGAGCATTTAGTACATTTATTTTTTATGAAATTTAAACGTGAGATTTCTAAGGGATATCATTTAATTTTAAGCATATATACGGTGTTGAAATACACTTTAGCTGCTAAGTGCTTTGCTTGTTCTTTAAGCTTTTCTATTCTATACAGAACCTTATGCTTTATCTTCTGGATTAAGTTTCCATGTCTAATCTCAATCATCCCATTATTCGTCTTTATTATTCTTTCATCTACTATTTCAAAAAATCTTTTGTAATTCGTTTCATAATTATCTATGAACTTCAAAAGGATAGATTTATGACTTCCTATCTCCTCTCCATAGTTTTTTATAATAAGTTCTATATCTATATCTTTATCTACATCAATCTCATATTCTAAGACATATGTGTTTAATATATCTCTTCCCAAAGATTTATTATAGATGACTTTTTCTACTCTTTGTGGTTTTTCAATAGTTGGCCCTATCTGCAAAGCAAGTTGATCCTTTATTTCATCTATTGGCTCTGGTATATCTACTGTGATTTTAAGAACTAATTTTCCTTTTTTTCCAGCAGTGGCCTTTACATATACTGGGCATTTGCAAAAAGCATCTTTTATGATGTTTATATTGTTTTTCTTTTCTATCGAATTATTCATTTTCAATTCTAGAGCATACAACATATAGCTTTTACTTAAGTATCTTTGAGCAAAGATTACATCTTCGTCAATATCTTCAAGTGCCTCTGCTATCAAATTAATAAATTCGCTTTTTTCCTCCTGTGAAATTACACCTTCAGGTATGCTTTCTTTTTTAATTATCCACTGTAAGTCGTACATCATTGCAAATTGCAAATATTTAGGTACATATTCAAATTTGCTTTTATACTCTTTTAGTAAGTACATATGCACTAACCTTATATATGGCGTATATGTATTAGCGTTATTCCAACGAGTTTTTATTAATGATGATTGGTTTACCCTTCTTCTGTATAAATACTTTCCTTTAGGAACTAACCCTAGATTTGGATTTTCTTTGAATATCTCATAGTTGAATCTGAAGTCTTCACTAACTTCTAGTTGTTCATTAAACTTTTTATCCTGAATTGCACTTTCCCTGTAAAATGCTGCTGCGGTACTTAGCAAAATAACCGTAGGCTTTTCATTTAGGCTTACTACTTGATTCACTTTCCCAAATTTATAGTTTAGTGGATGATTCCCCTTCTTTTCTTCAAAGAATAACATTGGTATAGCCACTACATCTGTTATGCTTTTTACTTTCAGAAAATATTCATACACAACTTTCATTGTCTCTTTAGATATTTTATCATCCGGATCAATAAAAGTTATAAATTCACCTTTTGTATGGAGTAGCCCTACATTTTTTGTTGCTGCTACTCCTTGGTTTTCCTTGTGAATTACCACAACATTTTGAGGATATAAGGCCTTGTACTTGTCACAAATTTCCCCACTACTATCAGTAGAGCCATCATTTACAAGAATAAGCTGCACATTCTCTATAAAACCTATATTTTGTTTAATTATGCTGCTAATAGCTTCGTCAATGTACTTCTCCACATTGTATATCGCCATAACACAGCTAATTTTATATTTATATTTGCACATTATTCCCTCATCCTATAAATGGTTTTCTTATTGCTATCTGTATTTTTCTCTTTAAACTTTTCTAAATTTATTAATTGTTTTTTATGAATTCTAAATCCAGTTAAATCACATAATACTACTAAAGTACGGCCAGTACTTCATTAAAAGCCATACAGAACAGGTCATAATTACAATTACAATGGCTGTCAGCTTTATACCATGCTTAAACATATATTTAGGGTTCAGCCCATAGCCTACAGGGATTGCTCGTATAGAAGTAGGCATACAGTAAGATAGGTTTACTCCGACTGTAGCAGCAAGCATGTATGGTACAGGGTTTAAGTCCATAATTATAGTTAGGTTTATAATTATTGGCATTGCAACTGCAGCGGTTGCCGTATTGCTTGTTAAGTCTGATAGTATTATGGTCATCAAGATTATAAAGCCAATTAATAAGAACTCATTACTGATATTCGATGAAGAAAGCACGTTTCCAAGTGCATCTGCAGCACCACTTTCATTGATCAGAGTTCCTACAGCTAGCCCCCCTGCAAAAACATAGATGAGTTCCCATACAATTTTCTTCTGTACAGAGCCCCACATCATCAGCCTCTCACCAGTTTTAGTTTTAATTAGGAAGGATAACATCCCAAATATAATAAAAACATATGCTGGCTTTAATCCAGGAATTAACTCTGCATATAGCGGCCTAGCAAATGATAATATTGCTGCAAAAACAAACAGTAATAAGCATGCCAATTCATTCCCACTTAATTTGCCTAGCTTTGCATTTTCCTCTACAAAATATTGTTTTGAGCCCTCTAACTCCACGTTTTTAGGTCTTATCCATAATATAAATGCAAGGTTAGATACAATTAATATTATCATAATAGGGAAAAATTTAATTACCCAGTCCATATACAAAAACTCTTGATTTGTGACTTGCTGCATGTAATCAACAACTACTAAATTCATAGCACCACCTAGAGGAGTTGCTAGCCCTCCAAGGCCTGCACCCCAAGCAATGGTTAATAGTATTACTGCTGCTGTATTGCTTTTTTTAATTTCACTAATGCCTACATACTTTAACATTGATACGGCTATTGGTATTATTGTTGCACATACAATTGCATTTGGCAGTAATGCGGACATAACAACTGAAAGCATAAACCAAAATATGATTTGTGATTTTAATGAAGTCCCAATCATAGCCAAAAAAGTATATGCAATTCTTTTATCCAGGCCTACCACTTCCCAAGATACAGTTAAAATCGATGCACCTAATAACAGTAATATGGTTTCAGAAGCATAGTTTGCAATTACATTTGACATTGGACTAATTTCGATAATAGAATTTATGGCTATAGGCAAAAATCCTGTTATTGCATAGTCAATACAAGAAGTGACCCACCAATACGCCATCCAAGCAACAGTCCCTATAGCTGCACGCATTTCAATTGTCTCAAAAGTTTCACTTGGCAATAGAAATACACAAGCCGCAAATAGGGCAGGCCCTATTATTAGATTTATGGTATTTCTATCAATCATTTTATTTTCTGTCATGCCCATTCCATCTTCTCCTTGGGGATCTTAGCCTTCTTGAAGTTCAGTTACTAGTTCTACCATTGCATCAACAGAATTAAGATTCTCCGGCACTAAATCCATTACATCTATTTCTATATCAAACTCAAAGCTAAGCTCGCTCACTAAGGCAATTATTGTTAATGAATCTAATATCTTTGTATCGATTAACTTTGTTTCTTTTTCATAGTCTACCCCTGGCTTTACCTTTTCTAAAATTGAAATTATTTGCTCTCTCATAATACTCTTTTGCATGGATATTTATACTTTCCACGCTCTCCTTTCTTAAAACTCTATATAACTATTTAATTTGTGCTAACCTGTCGATTTTTCCATTATAGGTTCTTGGTACAGATTCGATAATTTCTATACTTCTTGGCCTCTTAAAATCTTCTAGTAAATGCCTTAAGTGTTCCTCAAGGTCATTTAAATTTATTTCATGAGCTACTACAATATATAGTACTGGTACTGCACCAACGATAGTATCCTGCTGGCTTTTGCATATACAGTCTACTATACCAGCAAACTTTTTAGTAGCTTCCTCTACTTCTAGTGGAGATACTTTGTTTCCTCCAGTAATTATTACATCATCTGCCCTACCTAGCATATATATTCTTCCTTCGCTATCCCTATATCCTAAATCATTTGATTTCATATATCCATCTTCGTCAATCACTTTGGCTGTTAGCTCTGGCTCGTTGAAGTAGCACCTCATGGCCATTCCACCAGTATATGATAAGTACCCTGGGTTATCGTAAGTTGCGTGCTCTATTTCTTTATTGCTTTCATCAACAATTTTAAAAATCGAGTTATGTGTTGGATAGCCTATGCAATTCTTTTGGTTATCATCTGAATTGAAGTCCAGTATACATGAACATCCTAACTCAGTTGACCCATACAAATTATACAGCCTAATTTTAGGTAGTAGCCCTAATAATCGCTCTTTATCGCCTTCAGGTAAGGGAGCTGACCCTAGCTGGATGTAATCTAGTTGATCTGCATAGTTTCCTAGTTTATCCCTACTTAATTTGAAAATAATGTTTAAGGATGCAGGCGCCATCGCTATGGCTGTAGCTTTATATTTTTCCATCATGTTAAAAAATATTTTCAAAAATGTAACGCCGTCAATTACGATTGCAGTACTTCCATTTATCATATTAGCAAAATATCTTCGCAGGCTAAACGAATGATTTAAAGGTGTAGGTATGATTTCTACATTGCTTTCTTTCATCTTTGTTCCATATTTTACATTCTCTGCAACTGCATATTCTGCTTTATACTGTATAACTATTCCCTTAGACTTACCTGTTGTTCCTGTAGTAAAGAGTATCATAGCATCATCTTCTTTTCGTGGAAGGTCAAACTCGTAAATTTCATGATCAGCATTGAATATCTTTGATATAGATTCTGTACTATAGCCTTCGATCTCGATATCACCAAAAAATCTAGTAGACTTTGTTTCCTCCAAAATTTCAATTACTCTTCCTTGGTTTGCACTCTTTTCTATAGGTATGCATATTCCACCAGCTAGCTGAATTGCATGAAGAACTACTAAGTATTCCACTGATTGAGCATTTTTTATAACAACATACTCTTTTTCTTTTAGTCCATTAGCTCTTAGGTTAGAGGCAACTATTGAAATTTTTTCCCAATATTTTTCATATGTAAGTTCATTGTTTGTATCAACAACTGCTAACTTATTTGGGTTATTTATAGATTGGTATTTAATTGAGCTTAATATGCTTCTCTCATTATATATATTATCGTCTATCATCTTTAGTCCTTTCACTTAAATACATTTTATTTTACTTCTCATTTAAAACTCATCATATATAAATTCTGATGGTGCACCTGTCCCATACACCCCGAATATTATTGTAGAAAAAATCAGGAATATCCAGATACTCCATCTTATCCAAATATTTGCATTATCTATTTGCACTCGCATACTACCAATGCTTTCTTGTACAATACTTGTTATTAATAAGAGTGCTGTTGCAATTGCAATAATATAATACTCTTCTATTAGCAAAGGAACATTTGTTATATCAATTAATCCACTCTTTGGAACATGCATTGAAATAATGCTCTTGAAAATGGAGATAGCCTCATCTATTGATCCAGCTGCGAAAAATATTCTTCCAATTGTACATAGTATAAATACTTTTATCATCTGTATTACTTTAAAGTCCCAGGATTCTGTTTTTATGCCTATTTTAACAAAGCCTCTACTAATATATTCTGCAAAAATTGTGCTTAAAACAATCAGTATGCCGTGGTAAACTCCCCATGCAACAAAGTTCCATGCTGCACCATGCCATAGTCCTGTTAATATCCATACTCCCATAATTGGAGGGATTGCTGTCAGTATTTTTGATGCTTCCATACCAAACTTATCCCTTGACCATCTTCCAAATTTCATTAATCTTTTTGAAATAGCAATAGGATAGAAAACATAATCTTTAAACCATGTTCCAAGTGTAATGTGCCATCTTCTCCAAAATTCTGGCATGCTCTTAGAAAAATATGGTCGCATGAAGTTTTCAGTTAAGGTTATACCAAATAGCTGTGCAGATCCAATTGCAATTTCCATACTACTATAAAAATCTGCATAGATTTGAATAGAAAAAGCCATTGCAGCAATAATTAACATTAACCAGCTCTGTGTTTGATAATCATCGTAAACACCTGTAACAAAAATGCTTAGCCTATCTGCAAGGACTAACTTGATAAAGAATCCCCATAGTATACGCTGCATCCCAAAACAGAAGTTTTGATAGTTAAAGCTATAATTCTTCGCAAATTGGTTCGTCACTAATTCGTCGTATCTAGCTATAGGCCCTTGTGACACATGCGGGAAAAAAGATACAAAGAGTAAAAATCTTGAAAATTTTTGTTCTGCTGGATATTTCCCTCTATGAACATCCATTATATATGCAATTAAAATAAATGTATAAAATGATAAGCCTAGAGGCATAATTAAAGAAACTAGTGGTAGGCCTATATTCAATAAATTATTTATATTTTCCATAAAGAAATATGTATATTTTATAATGACCATTACTCCAAGAGTAGCGATTAGAGCAATAGCAAGCGCTCCCTTATTGCTACTTTGCAGTTCTGCTTTTAAGGCCTTTTTTTCTTTCATCCCTTTTGCTTCTGCAAGCTTTTCATTTGTCACTTCTATCCTCGCAGAGATTTGTTTTGCAGTTATAAAGGTAATTGCAGCAGCTCCTGCTAGAAACACAATGAATTGAATCCCTGACATTGTGTAGAAAATAATGCTGGCTACTAAAAGTACCCCCTTTTGACATTTAGAGGGTAATACATAGTATAACAAAACAGTAATTGCTAAAAATCCTAAATATGCAAAAGATAGCGGGTCCGTAACCTGACTTGTTATTTCATTATAATCGCCAAACAGGTTGGTTCCCCCATCTAACAGTATGAAACTAAATATTGTAATTACTATAAGTAGCCCTATTCTAGTTAAAACGCTTTTCATTATATCCTTCCTATACTTTACATTGTTAGTTATTCAAATGCTTCTGGATACTCTTCCACAAATATATCATGGTAGTCAAACATAAACTGGTAATCTTCATCTTCTCTATGGTCTTCTAAATCATACTCCTTAGCTAAGTAATCTGTAACAAAACTAGTTGAGATCACCATGCCGCTAGCGTTAGTATGCTTATAGTTATAGAAATGCTTATCATAATCTAGTCCATATTCACTTTTTAATATATTTTTATTTTCATCTAAATTTAGATTTAAAAAATCAACGTTATTTTCATCGCATAAGTTCTGTAAACTATTATGAATACCACTATCTGTTACAGAGTCTAAATACTTTATGGCCAGAACATCTATATCGTTTTCTTCTAATAGTTCAACAGTCTTAATGAAATACTCTTCTGCAATAGGATCTATTGGGTCCATATCAGTGTTGCTTTCTATTATATTGCCTTCTTTAATGCTCTTAGTTTGTTCTAACTTTCCGGAAATGTTAGCTCCCATTCCCCAGTATGCAAATTCAGCTTCCCCTAGTAGCAAAGCATCTTCATTAATATTAACATCTTGCCAGTTTTCATGAAAGCTAAATAGGGGGAAGAGATAGCTAGTAAAATAATCACCTTCATAATTTTCTTCCATATTTAGTGCGTAGTCTATTTTGCTCTCGACACTGTTTAATGTATAAATACCTGTTCGAAATCTATCTTCATTTTCCTCTGGGTCATTAAAATAGTATTCATCCATAATACTTGATATATCTAATACTACTAACTCCGGTTTATATCCATCTTCTACTAACTCTTTTATTTTATGATAGTATGGAAAAATAGGCATCCCAGCTGTAGAATACACATATGAAGAGTATCCACTTTGATCAAACATTGTTGTAGGGGATATACTTCTACCAGTTTGACTAGCACCAACAAAGAGTACATCTGCGTAGTCTTTATCTACTTCCTCTAAAAAGTAATCATCCTTTAAATCATAATCTGAATCTGGATCCACATTAAAAACATTTGATAAATAATTAAATATTAAAAATATTAAAGATAGAAAAAGCACTACTTTTGCTGCTGTCAAAATATTGCTTTTATGCTTTCCCATTATGTCTTTCCTCCTGTTATAAAATAACCTATTATTCTGCTTTTACTCTCGTATTTATATATCAATTTTAGTATATTATAAACGTCATATTAACCCTTGTACATACTACGATATTTCTATGAAAAACTTGTGATTTTTTAGGTGTTAATTTATTTAATCTAGCTTAATATTTAGTTTTAACATGCAATACCTAATTCTAATAATTAAAACTACCAGAGATTTCTCCCTGGCAGCTTATGATTAGTTTCTCTTACTCCCCAAGCAAAATATTAGTCCAAAATTTATGTCATCTCTCTTGGTAAGTTGTATAAAAGGCAACGTATATATCTGCCTTCTAATTTTAAATTCTTCGCTATACTTAGAACAGTTTTACCTTACGTGTAATATTGTACCACAAATTTAGATGTTAAAGTAAATTTATTTTCTTTCAAATACTAGGTTAAAGCCATCTGAATCAAAGTATATCTTTTCTTCGTATAGTGTGATGTATCCTTCTTTCTCGTTTTCATCTATATATGTTATGCTTCCATCTTCTTCAGC
>CAYJFM010000053.1:0-9886 GCA_964369805.1 uncultured Oscillospiraceae bacterium | reverse complement strand
TAGCTCTCGCTACCGGCTTGTCCGCGTTTAGCGAACTTTTATATACTACCACGTACACCGTACTTTGTCAACAGTTTTTTTAATAAATATTTTTATAATAATTATACAGATCTGTTAACTAATAGTATATTACGTACAATATTTCCTGTACGTATTTAATAGAATACCATATATATTTTTTTTGTCAAAGGTTTTTTTTATATTTTTACTTATTTCTGGATTTTTTTCTCATTTTCTTTATTTTTGTATATATTGTATAAGTAAAATCAATATTTTATTTTTATATCTTCCTGCCCTAACCCCTTAGAAACACTCACTTATTTGACTTAGCTATATGTTTAGTATATATTAATAATAAACTAAACTATAATTAATACTTATATTTTAGTTTATTAGTTAGAGTAAGCTATCAAGGTTACAGATACCTTTATTTTTATATTTATTAGGAGATTAAATGAATAGTAAAACTAATTTTGTACATACTAACGAACGTTTATGCAAGGGATGTAATAAATGCATATTTAAGTGTCCCACAAAAGCCAATGAAGCCTTTTGGGAAAACGAAGAAAATATCGTTCATATTAAACCTGGTTATTGCATATCATGCGGCGAGTGTATTTTAATATGTGATCATGGAGCTAGAACTTATGAAGATGATACAATTCGTTTTTTTGATGATTTGGAAAAAGGCGAAAATGTTTCAGTGGTAGTTGCTCCAGCAATGAGGTCTAACTTTGATAATATGGAAAAGATCTTTGGTTTTCTAAAAAGCAAGGGAGTCAATTTAATTTACGATGTTTCTTTAGGTGCAGATTTGTGCACTTGGGCTTACGTTAACACTATTAAAAGTAATCCATCTCCTACTATTATCGCACAACCTTGTCCCACAGTAGTTAGTTACATAGAAAAGTTTCTTCCTGAGGCTTTACCTTATTTATCACCTGTGCAAAGCCCAGTTATTTGTATTTCTATTCTATTAAAAAAATATTTAGGCTTAGAGGATAAGATTATGTTTCTTTCTCCATGTATAGGAAAAAAACGTGAATGTATTGATGAAAACACTGGAAATGTCTTAGAATATAATGTTACTTTCACGAACTTTATTGACTACATTGAAAAGCATAATGTCTGTCTAGATGACTATGACGAAGCCACCTTTGATAACGATATAGGTGCTTTAGGGTTTTCTTTCCCTCACCCAGGTGGCTTAAGTGAAAATGTAAAGCTATATTTGGGAGATGATATTTGGACTAAGGAAATAGAGGGTATCTTTAATATAGACGCCTATCTAAAACAATACATTAACGACATTAAACTTGGAAACCCTGTACCTACTGTAGTAGATGCACTTAACTGTGAGCATGGTTGTAATCTTGGTACTGGAACTAAACATACTGCTAATTTTAATCATATAGATAATATGATGTATGAAGGAAAGAAACTAGTTTCTCGAGAAGAAGCCGACAAAGTTATGGAGGAATTTGATAAAAATTTAAACGTTAAGGATTTCATTAGAAAATACAACAATAGAAGTAGTGATTATCAAACTCAAACAAAAGTTGACTTAGAACCTGTTTTTACAGCTTTAGGTAAGTTCACCGCTGAAGATAAAACTATCAACTGCTTCTGCTGTGGCTACGGTAATTGTTTTGATTTTGCCTATGCTATGGCCACTGGTGCAAACCACAAAAATAATTGTAAGCATTATCTCCTAAACAAATTCAAACAGCAGATCTTTACAGATGAACTTACTGGTGTAAAAAACAGACATAGCTACTCTACCGATATTGATTCTATCAAAGAATCGCAACCTGAGTATATTGGCATATTATTCATTGATATTAATAAACTAAAAGAAATTAATGATACACTAGGGCATTCTTTTGGTGATGAGTTGATTGTAAACTGTGCACTACTTTTAAAGAAAATCTTTGGTGATTTTCTTTATAGGATTGGCGGGGATGAATTCGTCGTGCTTGACACTAGCGTAAATAAGTCAACTTTTGAACAAAAAGTATCAGAATTAAGGTGTTTATTAGATAATAATGACGAAATACTACTTTCAATCGGGGTTCATTCTTGTACACAAAATGAAGATTTGCTAGAAATGGTTGATGCTGCAGAGCAGAAAATGTATATTGATAAAAACTTGTTCTACAAAAATCACCCAGAACTAAATAGAAGATTATAAAAAAAGCCTAACTACCAAGATTTCCTCGGAGTTAGGCTATTTTATTTTCAATTAATTGTCTAGTACAGAGTCTACATACTCTCTTGCTACTGCTTCAGGAGTCAACCCTTCTTCAGCTACCATTCCATTTAACTCTTGCATTTTTGTATCATCCAAAGTTGATAAAATCCAATTGATTTTTTCAACTGCTTCTGGATATTCTGCTACAAGCTCATTAGTTGCCAAAGGTGTCAATTGATAAGGTGGGAAAAATCCTAAATCATCTTCTAGTGTAAATAAATCATATTTTTGCACTAAGCTATCAGTAGAGTTTACAATCGCTGCGTCAATTTCTCCTTCTTCAAGAGCTGGGAAAATAAGGTTTGATGCTCCAAAAGTTAAAGGATCTGTAAACTTCATTCCATAAGCTTCTTCTAAGCCTGCAAGCCCATCAGCTCTCGCTAAAGCTTCTGCATTACAGCCAATCTTAACCTGGTCAGCTACTTTAGCAAGGTCAGATATAGTTTTCAAGTTATATTTTGCAGCAGCTTCTTGAGAGACCCCTACAACATATGTACTATTAATATTTGATGGCTCAAGTAATTCTAAGTTTGCATCTTCTTGAACAAAGGCATCAACCTCCTCAAAAACTTTTTCTCTAGAAATTCCAGGTTCCAAATCTTTTTCTAAAACAGTTGAATAAAGCGTTCCTGTGTAATCAGGGTAAATTGAAATCTCCCTATTTTCAATAGCAGTGTAAGCTATCATAGTTCCGCCAAGGCCTATTCTTCTTTCAATTGTTAAATCTGTTTCTCTTTCTAAGACCTCTGCCATAATACTAGCTACAATTTTACCTTCCGTGTATTCTTTAGAACCCACAATAATATCAACTTGCTTTGGCATTGCATTATATGCCATTATTGCAAATATTAGTACAAAAATGGTAGCCACTGTTGAAAGAGTTACCTTTTTTTGCCTCTTAATACTGTTGATTGCTTCTGGCGAAATATTGCTCGCTTGAAGTTGAAGGCTAACAGGAGTAACCGCTTTTTCAACTCTAGACATTACAAAATCCATTAATAAAGCAAGACCCATCGCAGGAATAGCCCCTGCAAAAATCATATAGGAGTTATCTGTCTGTATACCTGACAGAATTAATGTACCTAGTACATCTGCACCTATATATGCTGCAATAGTCATAAGTCCAACTGCTGTTACAGAAGATATTCTTACCCCTGCCATGATAACTGGCAAAGCTAAAGGAAACTGCACTTTAAAAAGAACTTGTGCCTTTGTCATGCCTATACCTTTTGCTGCTTCAAGCATATCTTTATTAATATTATTTAGTCCCGTATATGTGTTTTTCAGTATAGGTAAAAGTGAATATAAAACAACCATAAATATAGCTGTACTTGCACCTATCCCAAAATATGGCACTATAATACCTAAAATAGCTAAACTCGGTATAGCCTGGACAATGTTTGCAACACTAATTACTGGCTTTCCAAAGTTTTTGTAATTGAAAATAGTTATTCCTAAAGGTACCCCAATTAATATTGCTATTAGAACTGCTATAAAAGTATATTGAATATGGTTATATAGCAAAGCTAAGATATAGTCTAAATTTTCCTGTACATATTGTAAAAAATTATTCATTAGCCACCTCCACATCAAAATCAACATACTGCTGCCCTAGAGTTGTAACTAGAGTAGATGTTGTAATAAGGCCTCTTAACTTTCCTTCTTCCACAACAGGAATAGCTGATACTCCAAACTCTTTCACTTTTTTCAGAAGGTCTACAATAGAGTCATACGGATTAGCTGTAACTTTAGGAGCTTTCATTGCAATTAAAATAGGTGCTGATTTATCCTCAAACTTATTAAGTGTTGTTGCTTTTACCTGCCCTAAGAAATCTCCTTCTTCATTTGTAACAAGGATTCTATCTACTTTTCTTAGACGCATGTTTTCCAAAGCTTTAATTATTGGAACCTCTTCGTACGCTACCACAGGTTCTGTTACCATTATATCTTTTGCTCTAATGTACTCAGGGTTATTCCAAATTCTATTCTTACCAACAAAGTTAGCAACAAAGTCGTTAATTGGAAATTTAAGAATATTCTCTGGTGTATCATACTGTACAATTTCGCCGTTTTGCATAATGCATATTTTATCCGCGATTTTCAAAGCCTCATCCATATCATGTGTTACAAAAACTATGGTTTTTCTTACCTTTGCTTGTAAGTTAACTAGTTCATCTTGAAGTTGCCTTCTTGTAATTGGGTCAACTGCTGAAAAAGGTTCGTCCATAAGAATTATCTCTGGATCAATTGCAAAGGCTCTAGCTACCCCAACTCTTTGCTGCTGCCCCCCTGAAAGTTGAATTGGATATCTATCCATGAATATTTCTGGATCTAAACCAACCATTCTCAAAAGTTGCCTAGTGTTGATAGAAACCTCATCTTGACTCATTTTCAATAATTTCGGTACAATCTCAATGTTCTCTCTTACAGTCATATGTGGAAATAGCCCAACCTGCTGGATTACATATCCTATATTTCTTCTATGTTCTATCGGATCCTTTTCTCCAATATCCTCACCATCGATTGTTAATTTTCCAGAACTTGGCTTAATTAACTTGTTTATTAGTTTCAGAGTTGTAGTTTTCCCACATCCTGAACTTCCGATTAGTACAACTAGTTCACCTCTTTCAATTTCAAACGAAATATTAGTTAGAACTTCTGTATTTTTGTAATTTTTTCTTATAGATTCAAATTTGATCAATACAGTACCTCCCTTTCTATAATTCAATAACCATTGTATTTTAACCTGCTATATTAGCAAGCAAATAATCTTATTTAGACAAAGTTAGATTGTGAAAACAAATAAATTCACAATCACAATTTGCTCTTTTTTTATAACAATAAGAAATACACTTACTCTAATTATTCACTAGAATAAGCGTAACCTCGCATTTGCTTTATAATTTTAACATATAATCTTACATTTTTATAATAAATTTTAAAATTCAATTGATCTTTCACAAAAAAACAACTATGATATTTTATCTTCGTACTAGTTTGTCCAGTAAAGGACACAGTTAACCGCCTTGTGCCACAAATCAATCCTATCATTTCTATCAGGGTTTGACATTTCCGTATTAAATATCTTACGTTTCTTTGCAATTAATACGATTTCTTCTTTGTCTTTCCAAAATCCTGTAGCGAGCCCTGCCAAAAATGCCGCTCCTAGCGATGTAGTTTCTACAGATTCAGGTCTACTAAGATTAATCCCTAAAATATCTGCTTGAAACTGCATCAAAAAATCATTTGCACTAGCTCCCCCATCTACTCTTAATTCTATTAATTTTTCTCCTAGGTCCTCTTCCATTGCTTTGATTAAGTCATATGACTGAAATGCCAATGATTCTAAAGTAGCTCTGGTTACATGGGCATTATTGCAACCTCGTGTTAGACCAAAAATTGCTCCTCTTGCATCTGAGTTCCAATATGGAGCACCCATCCCAACAAAAGCTGGAACAACTACAACTCCATTAGTATCTTTCACGGACTGTGCTAATGCCTCTGAAACAGAAGCGTTTTTAATTAATCCTAGTTCATCCCTTAGCCATTGAATCGCTGCTCCTGCAACAAAAACTGACCCCTCTAAGGCATAGGTAATCTCTCCTTTAATGCCCCAAGCTATGGTTGTTAAAAGTCCATTCTTTGACTTTATCGGCTTATTACCTGTATTTAGAAGTAAGAAGCAACCTGTTCCGTAAGTGTTTTTACCCTCTCCTTTCTCAAAACAGGTTTGGCCAAACAATGCAGATTGTTGATCTCCTGCCGCTCCAGCAATTTTAATCTTGTCTCCAAATAAATGCGGTAGTGTTTCTCCATATATACAGCTAGAAGCCTTTACTTCGGGTAATATAGATGGTGAAATCTCAAGCTTTGCAAGTATTTCTTCATCCCATTCTAAAGTATGTATATTAAATAGCATTGTTCTTGCAGCATTAGAATAGTCAGTTACGTGCACCTTCCTACCAGTAAGGTTCCAAATTAACCAGGTGTCCACAGTGCCAAATAGAAGTTCTCCTCTTTCAGCTTGTTCCTTTGCACCTTCAACATTTTCAAGAATCCATTTTACTTTTGTTGCCGAAAAATAAGCGTCTATGATTAGCCCTGTTTTTTCTTCTACCTTCTTTGTAAAGTCACTGTCTCCTTTCAGTTCATTTGCAAAGTCAGCTGTCCTTCTACACTGCCAAACTATAGCATTATAAATAGGTTTTCCCGTAATCTTGTTCCATACAATTGTAGTTTCTCTTTGATTGGTAATTCCTATGGAGTCTATATCTTCATTTGTTGCCCTCACTTTAGCTAAGGCCTCTGTTGCAACTCCAATTTGCGATGCCCAAATCTCTTCAGGGTCATGCTCTACCCAACCAGCTTTTGGATATATTTGAGTCAGTTCTTTTTGAACCATGCTCACAATTTCTCCAGCTTTATTATATAAAACACACCTTGAACTTGTAGTTCCTTGGTCAAGCGACATAATATACTTACTCATACAACCTCCTTATAAAACAGCAAAAGTAATTACATGGTAATTACTTCGCTTAGTTTTTCTTATTTTATTGCATAAATTCTGCCATAATTCTATTGGATATATCTAGTCCTTTTTCTGTTAAAGCTAATCTTCCACCGTGTAATGATAAAAGTCCATCAGAAATAAAACCTCTAATCACCTCTATTTTATCTTGATATACAAAATAAAAATCCTCACCAAAAAGTTCTTTGAACTCTGAAAGACAAATGCCTTCAGTTTTTCTTAGTCCAGTGAATATAAACTCTGATATTGAATCTTGCTGTGTGTTCTTTGTAACCTCCGCAAGCGGCAAAATGTTGTTATTAACGGCATCCATATATTTTCTCATATCACCAATATTTTTTGCTCTTTTTCCTCCAAGGAAGGATGATGCACCTAGTCCTAATCCAAGGTACGGCATCATTGACCAGTATTTTAAATTATGCCTAGATTCTTTTCCTGGCAAAGCACAATTTGAAATTTCATAGTGATTGTAGCCAGCTTTTTTAAATGCAGCTATTGCATAATGATACATAATTCTATCATCTACTTCATCTGGAAGTTCTACATCACCTTTTCCTACCGACCAAAATAATGGAGTTTTTTTCTCTAGCTCCAAACTGTAAAAAGATATATGCTCAGGTTTTAATTTTAGTGCTACTCCTATAGAAGCCGCCCACTTTTCTGGGGTTTGATGAGGAATGCCAAACATTAAATCAAAGCTAATGTTATCAAATCCCGCTTCTCTTGCCATTTCATAATTGGCATAAAATTCTTGTGGTGTATGAATCCTTCCAAGAGCATCAAGCTCATCTCTGTGGAAAGACTGCACTCCCAAGCTCAATCTATTAATCCCTGCTTTTTTGTAGGCCCCCACTTTTGTATAAGTAAGAGTTTTTGGGTTTGCTTCTATTGTTATTTCGCAGTCTTCACTCACCATAAAGTTTGAATAAAGTCCCGATACTAACGCACAAATTGCATTTTCTGGCAAGCATGATGGAGTTCCACCTCCAATATATATTGAGTCAACAATATATTCTTCTTTCATAGCTTTGCTGTAAAGCACCATCTCTTTTAAAAGTGCCATTGTGTATTCCATCTCTTGCTTTGACGTGTATTTATCCGAAGAATTAAAATCGCAATAAGTACACTTTTTAACACAAAATGGTATATGTAAGTAAATACCTAGTTTTTTCATTAACTTACCTCTGTACTTTCTTATTTTTTTTCGTCATATTTTAGAACAGCAGTGAAGGCCTCTTGAGGAACTTCAACTTTTCCAAATTGCCTCATTCTCTTCTTTCCTTTTTTCTGCTTTTCTAAAAGTTTTTTCTTTCTGGATATATCACCACCATAGCACTTGGCAATTACATCCTTTCTATAAGCTCTAACTGTTGATCTAGCTACAACTTTTTGTCCAATAGCCGCTTGAATTGGAACCTCAAATTGATGCATAGGAATAACTTCTTTAAGCTTATCACATACAAACTTTCCTCTAGAATACGCCTTTGATTCATGAACGATCATTGAAAAAGCGTCAACTAGATCTTTATTTAATAGTATTGCTAGTTTTGACTTCTCATATCTAACAAACTCATAATCAAGTGATCCATATCCTTTTGTTTTCGATTTTAACGCATCAAAGAAGTCATAAATTACTTCATTCAGTGGCATTTCATAATGCAGCTGTACTCGAAGGTCGTTTATATACTCCATATGCAAAAGTTTCCCACGTCTATCTTGACAAATATCCATTATATTTCCTATATAGTCTTTTGGTATAATAATATCTGCTTTTACTATAGGTTCTTCTATGTGGTCTATTGTTGTTAATTCTGGTAAATTTGTAGGGTTTTGAATCATCTCAAAACTTCCATCATTCATAACTACTTTGTAGATTACACTTGGTGACGTTGTGATTACTGCAAGGTCAAACTCCCTTTCTAACCTCTCTACAATAATTTCCATGTGAAGAAGGCCTAAAAAGCCGCACCTAAAGCCATATCCTAAGGCAGTTGAAGTCTCAGGTTCAAAGTTAAAAGCAGCATCATTTACTTGAAGTTTCTCTAATGCATCCTTAACACCTTCATATTTTTCACCTTCTGCTGGATAAATACCACAAAATACCATTGATTGTGCCTTTTTATATCCAGGAAGCACCTCTTCTGTTGGGTCATTTGCAAGGGTAACTGTATCCCCAACTCTAGCATCAGCAACCTGTTTTATGCTTGCAACTATATATCCAACATCTCCAGCTACAAGGCTTTTTGTTGCAATATGCCCTGGCGAGCAAACACCAACTTCTGTTACTTCGTAATTTTTTTCAGTATTCATCAATCTGATTACATCGCCAGCCTTAAGCTGCCCATCAAAAACTCTTGTGTAAATTACTACGCCTTTATAATTATCATAATATGAATCAAAAATTAAGGCTTTTAATTTTCCATTTGGGTCCCCTGTAGGTGCTGGAATTTTATCAATTATTTCTTCTAATAAATCTTCAATTCCTATGCCTTCTTTTGCAGATACTAAGGGAGCATATGATGCATCGATTCCTATTATCTCTTCGATTTCGCTTTTAGCACCTTCTATGTTTGCGCTTGGCAGATCTATTTTATTTAAAACTGGTAGTATTTCTAGATTTTCGTTTAGCGCAAGATAAACATTCGCTAGAGTCTGAGCTTCTACGCCTTGAGTTGCATCTACAACAAGAGCTGCACCTTCACAGGCTGCAAGGCTTCTAGAAACTTCATAAGTGAAATCCACATGTCCTGGGGTATCAATTAAGTTGAAAATGTATTCCTGCCCATCTTTTCCTGTGTATAACTGTCTGGATGGCTGAAGCTTAATAGTAATTCCTCTTTCTCGCTCAAGATCCATATTGTCTAGGTACTGCTCTTTCATATCTCTATGAGCAACAGCTCCCGTTTTTTCTAGTATCCTGTCAGCAAGGGTAGACTTACCGTGATCTATATGTGCAATTATGCTAAAATTTCTAACATGTTTTTGATTGTCTTTCATGTATATCCTCTCTTACAAAATTTGGTTTACTCTATATTTTACTTTAATTTAGCAATAATATCAATTTATTTTACTATTTTTTTGGATTTCTTGTTAATTTTCTATTGAAT
>CAYJFM010000052.1:0-10051 GCA_964369805.1 uncultured Oscillospiraceae bacterium | reverse complement strand
AATGGAAAAAAGATAGAAAGAAAGTTGAGATTGCATTCAAGAAGAATTATGAGTAGATATTAATTAAGATAACATAATAGCAAATGAGAAGGGTGATGCCTTCTCATTTGCTGTATTCAGTTAATTAGTGTAAACTACTTAAAGCAAGTTAAGGTATTAAGTAGATGGGGAGGGTAACTGTGAATATTAAGGCTGTAGCCAAAAAAGCAGAAGTTTCTATAACGACAGTATCTAGGGTGTTAAACTCACCTGATCTTGTTGCGAAAAAAACAAGAGAAAAGGTTCTAGGAGTAATAGAGGAACTTGAATACACTCCTAATTGGTTTGCAAGTAATATACAGTCAAGCAAAACCAAAGTTATAGGGCTTCTTGTATCAGACATTTTAAACCCCACCAATATGGAAATAACAAAAGGTATAGAAGAAATAGCACATAAGAAAGGTTACAGCATTAACCTTTGTCACACGGAATTTGATCCAGTAAAGGAGTGGGCTTCAATTGAGATGCTAATGAACAGAAATGTAGATGGACTAGTGCTTATTTCTTCAGTTCTAAAGAAAAAAGACTTTAATAAAATTAAAAACAAAAGAATTCCATTTGTACTAGTAGATAAGGCTATACATTCTGCTTCAGAAAATATTGTATTTACTGACTACAAGTCCTCTGCAAAAGAGGCAGTTAGTCATCTAATTGACTTAAATAGAAAAAATATTGCTATTCTTTTAGATGCAAAAGCAGAGATGGAAAGTAAGGAAAAACTAGATGGGTATAAAGAAGCCTTGAAAGATGCAAATATATTATTCAAGGAAGATAATGTTATATATTGCTTGAATAATATAGTAGAAGGTTATGTTGCAACAAGTAAACTCTTATCAAAGGACAGTGTTATAGAAGAGTGTACAAGTTTTAAAAGCAATAGAATTGATGCAATTTTTACAGCTTCTGATAACTTAGCTTTTGGGGCAATTGAAAGAATTAAACAAAGTGGTCTTTCTATACCTGAAGATATTGCGGTAGTGGGATTTGATGATCTCAAGGTTGGTGCTGTTGTTGAACCTAAGCTGACTACTGTATCTAAGCCGGCCTACCGCATGGGGCTAATGGGAATTAGACTTCTACTTGACCTTATAGATGGAGAGAACTCAGATGGTTTACCAGAAAAAATTATGGTTAAGTGTAAATTAAAGGTTAGAAAATCATGTGGTAACCGAGATAGATTAAAGGAATTATGGTAGGGAGGGACTTTGCATGTTTAAAACAAATATATTAGGTCTGGAGTGTAAGAATCCTATTGTCATAGCCTCAGGACCTTGGATGAAAGGTTTATCCAATATAAAAAAAGCAATAGAAAGTGGAGCTGGTGCAGTCTTTACAGAAACTATTGTAAGTGAGGAGTATCCCAACTTAACTCCCATGTATGCTTATGACAATGAGTTTTCTGGACTAGAAAACATAAAAAGCTATAGTGGAAAGAGTTTAGAAGAATGGGTGGATGATTTAAACTATATATATAAAGAAAAACGATTTGGCCAAGAGTGTTTAATAATTGCAAGTATAATGGCCAGTAGTTCATCTGAACTTGCATATATTGCAAAGAAAATTGAAAAAACTGGTGTGGATGGCATTGAAATAGGTTTATCATGTCCTATGGGAGAATGTAGGGAAGTTTTAGCAGAGGATTCAGAAATAGTTTATGCATATACTAAAGAGGTAGTAGATTCTGTGAATATCCCTGTGTCTGTAAAACTTAGCCACAGCGTATCTGATTTGACAAAAGTTGTTAAAGCTATTGAAAAGGCAGGTGGCAAAGGAATAAGTGCTATTAACACTATTAGATGTATACTAAACATAGACATAGAGACACTAAAGCCTTCCTTGCAAACCTATGGAGGCTATTCAGGTCCACCTATAAAGCCAATTGGGCTGTCAACAGTAGCTATGATTTCCCAGAGCACAAAATTACCAATAACTGGAATGGGTGGGATACAAAACCATAAGAACTTGTTAGAATACATAATGGTAGGTGCACAAGCAGGTGCCATGGGCACTAATATTTTAATAAATGGCTATAGTGAGGTTAATAGAATTATTAAGGACTTGGAGGAATGGATTAACCTCCATCCTTATGAATCAATAGAAGATATAAAAGGTGCTGCAATTAATGAAATAAAGGCTTTTGAAGAGCTTAAGGTAGAGCCTAAAAAAGTAAAATTAAACAATAGCTGTTACAAAAATCAATGTAAAAAGTGTATTGTCTGTTGTTTTGAAGATGCAATTGCTTGGGAAAGTAATAAAATCGTGGTGGATATAGAAAAATGTATAGGTTGCGGAATGTGCTGTACTATTTGTCCAGGTAATGTTTTAAGCTTAGGCTGGTAATATTTAGCATAAAATGACTATCGCACTGATTGATATATACTAGTATCAATTAGTAAAGGCTGCAATTTTGCATTATTATTTTGCTAATGCTGCATATGGTACAATACGTAGTTTTGTGCAAAAGTTTGAAAAATTAGGTCTTCTAAAATATCAGAAAATGGGAAACAGAGGGAAATACAGAATTATCTAAAAGAAGAAAGTCTAGAAGCTCTAAATTTGTTGACATGGGTTGACTAAGTAGAAACAATAAAACTTAAATCTATATATAATTATGGAAAGTGATGGGAAATATGGATAAAAGAGAAGGTATTATAAAAATCAACCGTAAAGAATATAAAGCTAAAGGTAAGAAGTCAGTTAAAAGGCACTACTGGATTTTTCTGTTAACATGTTTGATCGGAGGACTAATTGGAGCAGAGTTTGCAGATAGTTTGACGATTTTTACCGCTGATATTTCTCACTTTAGCAATATTATTTCGATTCCCAATTATTTGTCAGAGGGGTTTAGCAGTGTGTTCTCAACAGATAAAGGAGTACTTTCAAGTGTACTTGTAACGCTTCAGACAGGAACCTATATTACTTCCCTAGCTTTAGCTTTATTTTCTCTAACTAACTCAGAAATAGCTTCGGCAGTTTTACTAGTTGTAATAGCTATTTTAGTTCTATTTGCATTCTGGTTTTATGTAGGTAATGTGTTTAAAGTTATTTCAAGAAGAATTTTCTTAGAAGGAAGAAATTATGGAAATATTCCAGCGCAAAGATTTCTTTACTTATTCTATATTAAAAGATGGTCTAAGGTTGCATGGGCAATGTGCGTAACTACTGTATTTAATGCACTTTGGTTTTGTCTTTTCATTGTTGGTGGCGTGATAAAAAGATACTCTTACTATCTAGTACCATTTATTCTAGCAGAAAACCCAGACTTTAAGCCTAAAGAGGCTATAACCTTATCAAGAAATATGATGGATGGCTATAAGATGCAACTTTTCGTAATGGAACTATCTTTTCTTGGATGGGCAGTTTTGAGTGCTTTAACTCTAGGGTTAAGTGGACTTTTTTTCTCTAACCCATATCAAATTTCAGCCTTCACTGAATTTTATGTGGAAATGAGAGAAAGAGCAAAAGAAAATAATATTCCAAATGCAGATAAACTAAATGATACTTATCTATATGAAAAAGCTTCTAAGGGTGAACTTGAAAAGAAATATGCAGATGTAGTTACAGTATTAAATGAACCAGCAATTTTATATACATATAACAAAAGCAATTTAGAAAAAGCTGTAAACATGATAGGAATTTCTATTTTTAGAAAAGAAGAAGATGAGCTTAGAGAATTACAGATAATAAAAGAAACAAATGCTAGAGAGTTCGAACAGACTTTAAATGCAGAGCAGTACCCAACTAGGTTATTTACAGTACCAGAAAAAACAAAGAACTCTAAGAGTGAGACTGTAAACTTTATGAGAAGATACACCATACCATCACTGATAATTATGTTTTTCGCATTTTCATTTGTGGGCTGGTCATGGGAAGTCTTACTACATATCATTAGAGATGGTGTCTTTGTAAATCGTGGAACTATGCATGGCCCATGGCTACCGATTTACGGTGGAGGCGGTCTATTAATATTAACTCTTTTATATCAATTTAGAAGAAAACCAATTATACAGTTTGTTACTGCAGTTGTACTTTGTGGGATAGTAGAATACGCAACATCTTACTACCTAGAAATTGCTCATGATGGACAGAAATGGTGGGATTATAGCGGATATTTAATCAATTTTAACGGAAGGGTTTGTGCAGAGGGATTAATTGTCTTTGGACTAGGTGGCCTTGCTATGGTTTATGTCCTTGCTCCTTTAGTTGATAGCTATGTTAGAAAAATTAATCATAAAGTGCTTATTGTAATTTGTTGTGTACTATTAGCTGCATTTATAGGAGACTCAATTTATTCTAAAGGAAACCCGAACACAGGAAAAGGGATATCTTCTGGTGATGTAAAAATAGAAAATATGGTAGAATACGAAGAAAGAACTGCAAATGAATTGACAAAGAGTAGTTTGCAATATAAAATATAAGAATGTAACTAAATATAGCGTTGAAGGAACCAGTAAGCCCCGTGTAATACCTTTACAGCGAGATTCAGATAGTGAGAGTGAGTCAGTGAAGTGGAAGCTGAATATCAGTCCAGAGCTAATGTAACAAAAGAAGAGGCATTTTATTAAATGCAACTAGGGTGGTACCGCGGTAAATTATCGTCCCTAACTAGGAGAAATCCAGTTAGGGATTTTTTATATGTTATTTCAAAACTAAAGACAAAAAGTTAAGCAAAGGAGACAAACAATGTTTAAAACATTATCAGAAAAACCAATAGCTGAATTACAAATAAGTCAAGCTGATCAATGGGAAAAAGAAGACTTACTACATAAGTGTGTTGATACAAGAAAGGGAAATCCAGCATTTGTGTTCTACGAAGGCCCGCCAACAGCTAACGGAAGACCTGGTATTCACCATGTAATAGCAAGAACTCTAAAGGATTCAGTTTGTAGATACAAAACAATGAAAGGCTTTGAAGTAAAAAGAAAAGCTGGATGGGATACACATGGGCTACCAGTAGAAATTGAAGTTGAAAAGCAGCTAAATATGTCTGGAAAACAAGATATAGAAGCTTATGGAATTAAGGCTTTTAATGAGAAATGTAAAGAGTCTGTTTTCACATATGAAGGTATGTGGAGAGATATGACTAAGAGAATGGGCTATATCATTGATTTAGAAAACCCATATATCACACTTGATAACAACTATATAGAAAGTGGATGGTGGATAATTAAAGAATTTTTTAAAGGCGATATGATTTATGAAGGTCATAAAATCCTGCCGTACTGTCCAAGATGTGGTACAGGGCTTGCTTCTCACGAAGTAGCTCAGGGATATAAGGAAATTAAAAGCCTTACAATCACAGCAAAATTCAAAAGAAAAGATGCTGACGAGTATTTTCTTGCATGGACAACAACTCCATGGACACTAGCTTCAAACGTAGCACTAACAGTAGGTCCAACTGTAGATTACATTAAAGTAAAAATGACCTCTGGAGAAGAAGAAGGCAAAGTATTTTATGTAGCTAAAGCCTTAGCAGGCAAAGTTTTTGGTGGAGCTGAGTATGAAGTTCTTGAAGAAATGAAAGGAACAGATCTAGAGCACATTGAATATGAACAGCTAATGCCATTTATTAATGTTACTGAAAAAGCATTCTTTGTAACATGTGCTGACTACGTTACAATTGAAGATGGTACAGGAATTGTTCATACAGCACCAGCATTTGGTGAAGATGACTATAATACAGGTAGAAGATATAACCTTCCAGTAATTAATCCAGTTGATGAAGAAGGTAAGTATACTGAAACTCCATGGGCTGGTAAGTTTGTAATGGAAGAAGGCTTAGATATTGAAATTCTAAAGTACTTAGTAGCTGAAGGCAAAGTTTTCTCTAAGGAAAAGGTAGACCATAATTACCCACACTGCTGGAGATGTGGTACACCACTAATTTACTATGCAAAACCAAGCTGGTATATTGAGATGACAAAGTTAAAAGACCAATTAGTTGCAAATAATAATACTGTAAACTGGTTCCCAGACTTTGTAGGAGAAAAAAGATTTGGAAACTGGCTAGAAAATGTAAATGACTGGGCTATTTCAAGAAATAGGTACTGGGGAACTCCTATTCCTGTATGGAGATGTGAATGCGGACACTTAGACTGTGTTGGTAGCATTTCTGAGCTAGTAGAAAAAAGCAAAGAAGATATAGATGGTACTATTGAACTTCACAGACCTTATGTAGATGACGTGCATTTAACATGTGAAAAATGTTCTGGCACCATGACAAGAATACCAGAAGTAATGGACTGCTGGTTTGACAGTGGAGCTATGCCTTTTGCACAGCATCATTACCCATTCGAAAACAAAGAAAAGTTTGAAGCTGAACTTTTCCCTGCAGACTTTATTTGCGAAGGTATAGACCAAACTAGAGGCTGGTTCTACTCACTAATGGCAATTTCAACATTTATTACAGGCAAAGCGCCATATAAAAATGTTCTTGTTAACGACCTAATTCTTGACAAAGAAGGTAAGAAAATGAGCAAGTCAAAAGGGAATGTAGTTGACCCATTTGAATTATTTGATAAATATGGAGCTGACGCTGTAAGATGGTACATGCTGCATACATCACCAGCTTGGTCACCAACAAAATTTGATGAAGATGGTTTAATTGAAGTAGTTTCTAAATTCTTTGGAACAATTAAAAACGTATATAACTTCTTTGTACTTTATAGTAACCAAGATGGAATTAATCCTAAGGAATTTAATGTTCCTGCTGGGGAAAGACCGGAACTTGATAGATGGGTTCTATCAAAGTATAACAACCTAGTTAAAGAAGTGACTGAAGATATGGATAAGTATGACCATATGAAATCTGTAAGAAAGATTCAATATTTTGTTTCTGAGGATTTATCTAACTGGTACATTAGAAGAGCTAGAAGAAGATTCTGGGGAGAAGAGCTTACAGAAGACAAAAAAGCAGTTTATGCCACAACTTATGAAATTTTAGTTGGAGTAGCTCAGTTAATGGCGCCTTTTGCACCGTTCTTATCAGATGAGATATTCACAAACTTAACAGGAGAAGAATCAGTTCATATTTCTAATTTCCCTGTTTGTGAAGAAAGCTTAATTAATGAAAAAGTTGAAAACAGAATGGATCTAGTTAGAGACTTAGTTGCACTTGGTAGAGGAACTAGAGAAAAAGAAAAAATTAAAGTAAGACAGCCTCTAAAGAGTATTCTTGTAGATGGTAAATATGAGGAAATAATTTCGGATCTTGCACCGCTTATATTAGAAGAATTAAATGTTAAAGAAGTTGTATTTGAAAAAGACTTAGACAAGTTTATGAATTTCTCGCTAAAACCAAATTTTAAGGTAGCTGGTCCTACACTAGGTAAGAATATTAAAGCTTTTGGTGGTGAAATTGCAAAACTAGATGCAAAAGCAGCAATAACATCACTAGAAAGTGAAGAAGGCTTAATGCTAACATTAAATGGCGAAGGATATAAAATCACAACAGATATGGTTGATGTAAAGATTGAAGCAAAAGAAGGTTTTGCAGTTGCAATGGAAAACAATGTATTTACAATTCTAGATACAAATTTAAATAAAGAACTTGAAGATGAAGGCTTTGCAAGAGAAGTGATTTCAAAGGTACAGCAGCTAAGAAAACAAGCTAATTTTGAAATGATGGATAGAATTAAGATTTACTTAGACACAGGTGAAGCTGTTAAGGAAGCTGTTTCAATTCATTATGATTACATTATGGGTGAAACATTAGCAGTTGAATTAATTGAAGAAGCAAAAGGAAAATCTTTTGATATTAACGGGCATAAAGCCTCAATAGAAGTAGAAAGAGTATAACTCATGACTAAGACGCCAATAAAAGACCTAACAGTAGAGGAGTTATCTTCTCTACTGGTGTCTATGGGTGAACCAAAATTTAAAGGGAAGCAAATTTTTAAGTGGGTACATAGCGGTGTAATATCTTTTGATGAAATGACTAATATATCAAAGGATTTACGAGCAAAACTTAAGGAATGTTGCCAACTTGAAATGGGAGAGATTCAGCTAGTGCAAAAATCAGCTAAGGACGGTACTAGGAAGTACTTAATTGGCTTTAAAGATGGATCAAAAATTGAGTCTGTTTTTATGAAGTATAATCATGGTAATTCGATTTGCTTATCTTCACAGGCAGGCTGCAAGATGGGGTGCACATTTTGCGCATCAGGAAAAGAGGGTCTTATCCGAAACCTTAGTCCTGGTGAGATAATTGATCAAATTCATCTTGTAGAAAAAGAAACTGGAGAAAAGATTAGCAATGTTGTTGTAATGGGAACAGGCGAACCCTTTGATAATTATGAAAACTTAATAAAATTTATTGAGATAGTAAATAATAAGGATGGACTAAACATTGGTAAAAGAAGAATTACGGTTTCCACCTGCGGATTAATTCCAAGAATAAATGACTTTGCAAAGGATATGCCTCAAGTAAACTTAGCTATATCTCTGCATAATCCAAGGAATGAAAAAAGAACACAAATTATGCCTATAAATAGGAAATATCCTGTAGATGAGCTGATTTCAACAGCAAAGGACTATGCTAAAGAAACCCAAAGAAGGGTTACTTATGAATACGCATTAATCCTTGGAGAAAATGATGATGAAGAAACAATTGAACTATTAATTAAAAAATTAAAAAATAGTCTCTGTCATGTAAATTTAATTCCTTTAAATATTATTGAAGAAGAAACAATGAAAGCAAGCTCTACAAAAAGAGCACATGAAATCAAAAACAAACTTGAAAGCGTAGGTATAGAAACTACAGTTAGACGAGAACTTGGATCAGATATAGATGCAGCTTGTGGGCAGTTAAGACTACAAAAATAAAGACATATAGACCTCCCTTTGTGAGACATGCTCATGAAGGGAGTTTTTTTTTTACATTATTTAAAAAAGTGAGTAGAATTTGATAAATAAAAGGAGTATAATGCAGGTAACGGTAGATATTGAAATAAAAGGTAATATATAGCATAAATGTAAAGTGAGGTGATTCTTTGAGAAAGTTAATTAGGCAGTTTTTAGACCATTTTTTGGAAGTTGGATTACGGGGGAAAGTCAGAATATGCTTGTTAGTCTTACTTTCTCCAGCCATTTTAATTGAATTATTTTATTGTATTATTGATGGAATGATTCATAGTACATTTATTATGTATGCTTTATGGTTTCTTGCAATTTTAACCATGCATTTGCATGCACAGTCATTTGATACTAGATATAAAAATGTGTCAATTATTACTATTACAATTACAGTTAGTTTTATGATACTTATTGCTTGGTCAATTGCTAAATTTAACACAATTGAAGTAATTAATGTAGGCATAGGGTATGTATATGTATATGTATTAAACAATGATATGTATTTAGTATCTAATGGAAGAGAGTTTGTCAGAGGGGGAAATGATGGACAGTATTTCAATGTATTTAGTGATTACTTGTATTTTCCATCTGATGGAGATGGTAATTTTATAGGTACAAGTCGTGGGCAGAGTGATTTATACTTAGTTAATCCAGTAAATAGTGATCACAGGGTAATAAAGCACTATACTACAGAATATCCTGAGCTTGAGCCAAAATATTTGGAAGATAATATATTAGTTTTTGATATCAATGGGAAAACTCTAGCTATAGGTACAGCAAGGCTTCAAGAACAATACTTTAATCCTACAGAATTAAACATTTGGGATATTCGCTGTCTTGATATCCAATACAAGAGTAAAAATATTTTTGGGCAAAATGGTGTTTATCAAACGGTAGAGGAAAATTTTTATCAAAATAGGTAGAAAAATCCCGGAACTGGAATTTCAGCTCTGGGATTTAGTTTTATCAAAATTTATTATGATATTCTATCACTGAGTAAGAGTGATGGGGTAGAGGTCCACTCTCTAAAGGCTCCTCCCCCAAGTATAACTAACAGTTCCAAAGTACTTTCTTTGGTTCAAGCATTTCAAAACCTGCATTCTCCAGTAGGTTATGTATATTTGTAATTGATTCTCCACTCCAGCCGTATGATCCAAAT
>CAYJFM010000051.1:0-10089 GCA_964369805.1 uncultured Oscillospiraceae bacterium | reverse complement strand
GAAGAAACATTCCCAAAAAAGAACTAACAATCACTAAAATATAGGGATTTTAGTTTGGAAACTAGAATATTTTAAAATAAACAAACACAAAAACCAAAAGGAGCTGTCGCAAGAGAAATCTAATGCGGCAGCTCTTTAATATTGTTTTGTTAAAAGAAATAGAATTGCATGATTCTTTGTTGATAGCCATTAATTAAATATGTTTAATGCATCTTTAATATTATTAGCCCCAATAACCTCAATTCCATTCAAATTTAAATCTTTTACTTGGAGATAATTTTTATAAGGCATAATAATACTTTTCAAACCCATTCGTGATGCTTCTTTTACAATTTTTTCCCCATTCTGAACTGATCTTAAGTCGCCTGTAAGCCCTAGCTCTCCGATGGCCACAGTGCCTTCTGGCATGACTTTATTTCTTAGGGAAGAATAGATGGCAAGAGCTATAGAAAGGTCGGAATAGGTGCCTTCTGGCTTAATTCCTCCAACGATATTTACATACACATCTTGGGTAGATAGAGGTAATCCGGATTTTCGCTCTAGTACTGCAAGAATCATATTTAGGCGAGCTAAATCGTAACCGACTACAGTACGCCTAGGAAAGCCCAACGTTGTAGGTGCTACGAGGCTCTGAACCTCTAAGAAAAGAGGCCTAGTGCCTTCATAAACCCCGCCAATTACAGTTCCTTCTGAATTAGAATTAATCTGATCTAAAAAGACTTTTGAAATATCTGGTATTTCTTCTAGGCCTTTTTCTCCCATAGAGAAGGCGCCAATTTCACTGGTGGTTCCAAAACGATTCTTATTAGCTCTAAGTACCCTGAAGTCTTGAGTCCTATCTCCTGTAAAGGAAAGCACACAGTCCACTAAATGCTCTACTATTTTTGGACCAGCTAATTCTCCACTTTTTGTTACATGAGCAACTATAAAGGTAGGGATATTATTAACTTTGCCTATACGCATAAGCTCATTCCCACAAGCTCTGACTTGCGAAACACTGCCAGGAGAAGAGGTTACATCCCCTATATACATTGTTTGGATAGAGTCAATTATTATGAATACTGGCTTAATGTTCTCTACAGCAATGGAAACGTTATCCATGTTGGTTTCTGAAATTACAAATAAACTATCTGCAACCTTATCACAAATCCTATCTGCCCTATGTTTAATTTGCTCTTCAGACTCTTCTCCGGAGATATATAAAACGTTACCATAGGTAGTTGCAATATAATTTGCAACTTGCATTATTATTGTTGATTTTCCAATCCCTGGTTCTCCAGAAATTAGAGTCAAAGAACCTTCAAAAACTCCTCCGCCTAGAACTCTATTTAGCTCTTGTATACCTGTGTCAAGGCGTTCTTTTTTCTTTTGGTTATCGACTTTGCTTAGTGGTACAGGTTTTGGTTTTTCAGAAGATGATGTTGACCTAGACCTTCGATCACTTGTATCTACTGATTGGATTTTCTCTTCTACAAAAGAATTCCAAGCACCGCAAATACATTTTCCTTGCCATTTTGGATTTTCATATCCACACTCTTGACAAACAAATACTGTTGTTGGTTTTTTTGCCATAATTATTCTCACTTTTTTTATTTCGGGTTTTGTTAATTATTTTATCATAGTTTAGTGAATAAACAAAGTCATAGAAAATCAGCTGGCAAGGCATTGTGTTAAGCGGGAGCTAATTTTAGCATGTTTTAAATAAAATAAAAAGACCTAATAGATGTATTATCTTTTAGGTCTTCTTAGAAATATTAAGCTAATCCTTTGTATATTCGAATTTATAACCTACTCCACGAAGAGTTACTATAAAATCTCGATATGACCCTAGGTTGCTACGTAGATTTTTTATATGTGTATCAATTGTCCGGTCATCATTATATAGGTCATAACCCCAGATGGTTTGAATTATGTTACCTCTGGACAAAGCAATATTTCTATTCTCTGCTAAATAAGAAAGTAATTCATATTCTTTTGGAGTTAATGAAATTTTTTCTCCATCTACATAGACATTCCTACCAAGTAGGTCAATTGTGAGACCATCAAAGGAAAGTGTTGTCTTAGGTCCTTCTTTAGCTGTTGAAGTTGCTTGAAGAGAAATTCTTTTTATTAATGCTGTTACGCGAGCCATTAATTCGTTAGGACTGAAAGGTTTAGTAATATAATCATCAATCCCTAACTCGAAACCAAAGAGCTTGTCGTACTCAGTACATCTAGCAGATAGCATAATAATTGGTGCTATGCTAAATTTACGTATTTCTTTACACGCTGAAAAACCATCTAGCTTTGGCATCATAACGTCAAGAAGTATAACATCATACTCGTTGTTTTTACACATTTGCACCGCTTCAATACCATTGTCAGACTCATCTATGATGTAATTGTTTAAAGAAGCGTACTCTTTTATTACGTCTCTAGTTTTTTTATCGTCATCGACAATCAGAAGTTTTACCATTTTAATCCTCCTATAAATAATAGCATTATTTTAAGTTCACAGAAAATTAAACATGTGTGGTCTTTAAAATAAATACAACTTTCCTACATTTTACCATAAATTTAATATAATAAAAGGGTTTTGATGGATTAATTAGTAAAAATGGAAAAAAATTCAATGAAAAATAGTGCGTAGTTGCGAATTCTCAATTATAGGTTTGTCCAATGGGAGAATATATTTGACATAGGGATTATTGTGAACTATACTTAAATAATACGCAAGTAAGTTTTGCTATAACTTAAGTGTAGAACTAGGAGGCTGTTATGTATAGTATAGGAGACAAGGTAGTTTATCCATTACACGGAGCGGGAGTGATTAAAAGTATAGAAAATAAAAAGTTTTCTAATATAGAAAAACAATATTATACTTTAGCAGTTCCATGCAGTGGTCTTGACATCATGATACCAGTGGAAAAATGCCACAAAGTGGGTATCAGACCAGTTATCACTAAAGAAGAAGTAGATGGCGTGAATGCGGTTTTGACTATGGAGTCTGAGCCAATTGAAGCAAATTGGAGTAGACGATATAGGGAAAACTTGGAAATTTTAAAGACAGGTGACATTCACAATGTTGCAAAAGTCGTCAGAGATCTTTCAAGATTGGAACAAAAAAAACCACTTTCTACGGGTGAAAAGAAAATGCTAACAAATGCTAATAGCATACTTGCTAGTGAGATTTCTCTTGCAGAGGATAAATCAGTTGATGAAATTGTCCTTTGGATCAAAGAAAAAGTGAAAATAGACATCACATAATACCCACAGTGAAAGTGTATTATAATTAAAATTAAAGCATTTGAAAAATCTTGTGATTTCAAATGTATGCAAAAATGGTCAGCACACATCAAGTATGCAAAACATGGTGGCTTGCTTAGATTTTAAGAAAGGCGGGAAAAATTGCTTAGAAAGTTTTTTAGAGCGATATTAACCATAATAGGAGGATTACTTGGCTACGGAATATCTTTAGTAGCTACTTATTTAATTAGTGCCTTTAAATTAGACATATTAGATGGACTGACAAGTACAGAATTATTGCTTGCTAGAGCAGGATTTGTAATAATTTTTGCATTCTTATTTTTTCTATTGGCACCATTAATTAATAGACAATCAAAAAAAGTTGCAATTAATATTGAATCAGAATTACAATCAGTTTCAGAGAAGAATCTAATTGCGGGAACAATTGGCCTTGTAGTTGGACTTTTTCTTGCATTCTTAATTAGCGAAATTTATGTAATGATTGGGAATTCATTTCTGGCAACAGGACTATCTATTATTACATATTTACTGTTAGGATATGTTGGCGTTATTGTTGCGACAAACAAGGCTCCAGAAATACCAAACCTGTTTGTAAGACCAAAGGATGCTCAGGTTAAGGTAAAATCAAAAGGAAAAAATGTAGAGGCAACACCGAAAATTTTTGACACAAGTGTTATTATTGATGGAAGAATTATTGAAATAATGAAAACAGGCTTTGTGGAAGGACCAATAGTTATTCCGGAGTTTGTATTATTAGAACTGCAACATATTGCGGACTCATCAGATAGTTTGAAGAGAAACCGAGGAAGGCGAGGACTTGACATTCTCAAGAGAATACAAGATGAGTATGGAGTTGAGATAAGAGATACTAGCAAAGAAAAGGGAATAAATGATATTCCTGAAGTTGATATTAAACTTTTGAAGCTGGCAAAAAATATTGGTGGTAAAGTACTTACTAATGATTATAACTTAAATAAAGTTGGTACAATCCAAGGCATTGGAATTTTAAATATAAATGAGTTAGCTAATACCTTAAAACCAGCAGTTTTACCTGGTGAGGAAATGAAACTTTTCTTGATAAAAGAAGGAAAAGAAGAAAAACAAGCAGTTGCTTATCTTGATGATGGAACTATGATTGTAGTTGAAAATGGAAAGAAACATATTGGTCATACAATTGATGCCGTTGTAACTAGTGTACTTCAAACATCAGCTGGAAGAATGATATTTGCAAAACCAATGAAATAATTAATTATGAAAAAGAAATATATAAGCATAGGCCTGATAGCTGCATCTGGAAAGGGGAGTAGGTTTGGATCAGAAATCCCGAAACAATTTCTTGAGGTAGATGGGCAAATAATGATATGTAAAACAGTGAGGGGGTTTATTGACAACCCTAATATAGACGAGATTTATGTTACAGTTCCTAGAGAATATAAAGCATATTGTGAGAAGATCTTTGCTGAGAGCTTTACCGAAAGGGAGAGCTCTAAAGTTCGTGGAATAATAATAGGTGGGCCTGAAAGGCAGGATTCAATATTTGAAGCTTTGCGTGAAATTGAAAAAAATCATGGTAGCAACTTTTATGTACTCGTGCATGATGGAGCGAGACCATTTATTAGTCAGGGGTTAATAGAGCGAGTTTTAATAGAAACGATAGATAAGGGTGCTGTAATACCAGTGATGCCAGTTACTGACACAATTAGATTGGCTATGGATAATAGTTATGAAGTTTTAGACAGGACTAAGCTTTTGGCTGCACAAACACCTCAAGGTTTTCATGGTGAAATAATTTTAAAAGCTTATGAATGGGCTTTAAATAATAAAATTAAGGGTACTGATGATGGACAGCTTGCTCAAAGTGCAGGGTATAGGCTATATACTGTTGAGGGTGATTCAAATAATATTAAAGTAACTTTGGAGGGTGATATTAATATGGATAGAAAGAATATTAATGAAGATATTTCCCTTCCAAGAGTTGGTATGGGCTATGATGTACATCAGCTTATTGAAGGCAGGAAGTTAGTTTTGGGCGGTGTTGAGATTCCTTTTGAAAAAGGTTTACTTGGGCATTCAGATGCTGACGTACTTATTCATGCAATAATGGATAGTATTTTAGGTGCCTGTGCACTTGGAGATATCGGGAGAATTTTTCCCCCCTCTGAGGGTGAGTTTAAAGACATATCAAGTTTAGAACTTTTGCGAAGAGTTAGGGTGTTAGTAGAAGATAATTCTTTTGAAATAATTAATATTGATGCTACAACAATTTGTGAAAGGCCGAAAATAAAGAGCTACGTTGAAGAAATGGTTAAGAACATAAGTTGTGCCCTTTGCATAGAGGTAGGGCAGATAAATATAAAAGGAACTACAACAGAGAAACTTGGGTTTACAGGCCGCGAAGAAGGAATTTCAGCCCAATCTGTGTGTATGGTAACTAAGAAAGAAAGAGGATAAAATGAAATTTTCGAAAATGCATATTAAAACACTAAGGGAAGTACCAAATGAAGCAGAAATCCCAAGCCATATTTTACTGCTAAGAACAGGAATGATTAGAAAGCTGGTTTCAGGAGTATATGGGCTTATGCCATTAGGTGTGAGATCCTTATCTAAAGTACAAAACATTATTAGAGAAGAAATGGATAAGAAAAACGGTCAAGAGATACTGATGTCCGCAGTTCAGCCAGCAGAACTTTGGGAAGAGTCAGGTAGATGGTTTGCTTATGGCCCAGAACTATGGAGACTAAAGGATAGACATGGCCGAGATTTTTGCCTTGGGCCAACACATGAAGAGATTTTTACTGATATCATAAGAAATGAAGTTTCTTCTTATAGGCAGCTTCCAATCAACCTTTACCAAATACAAACAAAATATAGAGATGAAGCAAGGCCGAGATTTGGACTAATGAGAAGTAGAGAGTTTATTATGAAGGACTCATATTCTTTTGATGTTGATGGAGCAGGGCTTGACCAAAGTTACAATGATATGTACGAGGCTTACGAAAAGATCTTTACAAGATGTGGACTTTCTTTTAGAGCAGTAGAAGCTGATACAGGGGCAATTGGAGGAAGTAATTCTCATGAATTTACTGCCTTATCTGATGTTGGTGAAAGCGAAGTTGCATACTGTAAATCCTGTGATCTTGCTGCAACGACTGAAAGAGCAGAGTGTGTAGATGACAAATATGAAACTGCAGAGCTACTTGCGATGGAAGAGGTTTTAACACCTGGAACTAAAACAATAGAGGATTTAGCTAAGTTCCTTGGAATTGAAGCTAAGGATACAATAAAAGCTTTACTATTTGTAGTTAGTGACGAAGAAGGTAAGGAAAAAGAGTATGTGGCAGCCTTTGTTAGAGGAGATAGAGAGCTTAATATGACAAAGCTTGTTAATGCACTTAATATTCCAGAGCATTCAATTGAATTCGCTGATGAAGAGAAAATGGCTGAAAAAACAGGTTGCGTTGGTGGATTTACTGGACCAACTGGACTTCATGATTGTAAAATGATTGTTGATAGCGAGCTAATTAAGGCAACAAACCTTGTGGCAGGGGCTTGTAAAAAAGACTACCATGTGAAAAATGTCAATTTCGAAAGAGACTACAAAGCTGATATGATTGTTGATCTGAAATTAATTCAAGAGGGAGATAAATGTCCGAAATGCGGAGAGACTGTTGAAATAGCAAGAGGTATCGAAGTAGGGCAGGTGTTCAAACTAGGAACTAAATACAGTGAAGCTATGAAAGCATACTTTAAGGATGAGAATCAAGTAGACAAGCCTATTGTTATGGGGTGTTATGGAATCGGAGTAACTAGAACTTTAGCTGCCATTGTTGAGCAACACCATGATGATAATGGAATTATTTGGCCAATGGCAATTGCTCCTTATCACGTAATTATAACTCTTGTAAACCCTGATGATGCTGATCAAAAGAAAATGGCTGAAGATATTTATGAAACATTAGGTGACAAGGGAGTTGAAGTTGCTCTTGATGATCGAAAAGAGAGACCAGGAGTTAAGTTTAAGGATGCTGATTTGCTTGGAATTCCAGTTAGAATAACAGTGGGCAGAGGTGCTGTAAATGGGCTAGTTGAATATAAGCTTAGAAGAGAGTCTGACAAAATAGAGATAAGTAGAGACGAAGCTATTTCTAAAGCGATTGAAATCGTGGAAGCGGAGAAAAGAGGCTAACCATGTTTAAAGGTGGAGTTAGGGTTGCAATAGTTAAAGATGCAAAAGTCCTTTTAGTAAAGCAACATCATGAGGAGAGAGACATCTGGATGCTTCCTGGAGGGGCTGTTGAAGAAGGTGAGACTACCTTTGAGGCGGCGAAGAGGGAAGTTAAAGAAGAAACAGGGTTGAACGTTACAGTAAAAGAATTACTTTGGTTTGTTGAAGAACTGAGAGATGGTACGGATCAGCGGTTTGTTAACTTTTTCAAGGCTGAGATAAATTCAGGGAAACTTGAACTTGGGGAAGATCCTGAATTAGGTGATGAACAGGTGCTTGAAGAGGTAAGGTTCTTTTCGAGGGAAGAACTTCAGAATGAAAAGATGGTAGAGGTTATATATCCTGTTTGGATGAGGGAAGAATTGTTTAAAATTCTTAATACAGAGGGAGAACATAACCCATATAAAAAAAGAACCTGTTTTGTAGAAAAATAAATGTATAGTATTATAATAAATTAATACTATTTTTAGAGAAAGTTATTTAGTAATATACTGACTTGTTCAGTAAAAATATATGAAATATAATACATAGGTATTGGAGGAGGAAAAATGAAAAACTTCAAAATTGAAATGGAAAACGGAGATGTAATGGTTGGAGAGCTATATGATGATATTGCCCCAATTTCAGTTGAAAACTTTGTGAATTTAGTAAATGATGGATTCTATAATGGGTTAACATTCCATAGAGTAATCCCAGGATTCATGATTCAAGGTGGCTGCCCTCTTGGTACAGGCACAGGTGGCCCGGGGCATAACATTAAGGGAGAATTCAACTCAAATGGAGTAGAAAATGAAATTAGACATACTAAAGGTGTTCTTTCGATGGCTAGGTCACAGCACCCAGACTCGGCTGGTTCACAGTTTTTCATTATGGTTGATGATTCACCACATCTTGATGGGCAGTATGCTGCATTTGGAAAAGTAACTGAGGGTATAGAAACAGCGGATAAGATTGTATCAGTAAGGACAGGCTTTGGCGATAAACCCGTTGAGCCAGTTGTAATTAAAACAATTACAATTATAGAATAATATAGATACCAAAATACAGCGTTTGACAAAAAAATTATTAAATAAAACAAATTAATGGCTAAATATTAAAAGTATTTAGCCATTTTTCATTATTTTCAAGGAATATCTAGAAAAAATCAAATATTTTAGTATAATAAGAGTATAAAATACCCAATAAGTGGTAAGTTACAAAAGCAGTAGAGAGAGCTAGTTTAATTTTTTGAATTAGCTCTTTATTTTATTTTAACGAAATAAAGGAGGAACTATGTACAAGTGCGATGTAAATAGGATGGAAGACAAAATAACTACTTTCTCAAAATTTGGTGCGGAAAGTAAAGGAGGAATTACAAGATACTCCCTTTCTGATGAAGCTAATATGGCTAGAAATGAGTTTGTTAAGAGAATGGAGAAAATTGGTGCGACAATTGAAACGGATGACTTAGCAAATATGTATGCAACCCTTCCTGGAACAGACAAGGATGCAAAACGAATTGTCATGGGATCACATGCTGACTCTGTCAAAAACGGAGGTAACTATGATGGAATATTAGGAGTGCTTGGCGGGATGGAAGTTCTAGAAGCGATTGCAGACCAAAATATTCAACACAAGCACCCTGTTACAGCTATGATTTGGACAAATGAGGAAGGCTCTTTGTACCCGCCAGCAATGTTTTCTTCGGGGATAATTTGCAATGATTATCTGCCAGAAGCAATCGCAGCTAACTTTAAATATGAAAACCTTATGAACTCTAAGAGTGTACTCGATAAAACTACGACTTTTGGAGAAGTTTTAGCGAAGAGTCCATTTAAAGGTGATAAGGCAAATAGACTTTCACCAGAAAAGTATAAAGGTATGATTGAACTGCATATTGAGCAAGGCCCTATTCTGGAAGATAATGAAATGGAACTTGGGTTAGTGCAATGTGTGTTAGGTATGTTTAATTATAGAATTAAATTCTATGGACAATCAGCTCATGCTGGTACTTTCCCAATGGATAAAAGAAAAGATGCCTTGTTTGCAGCTTCAAAAGCTATTTGCTATTTGCATGAAGAAATTGACAAGCTAGGAAGACCAGAACTTGTGTATACTACTGGAGAAATTGTATGCCACCCTTGTGTCCATACTGTAATCCCAGATTATGTTGATTTTTCAATAGATGTTAGACATGAAGAACCAGAGGTTTTAGAGGCAGTTATGAATATAATTAAGACTCTTCCAGAACAAACTTGGGCAGGGTGTAACTGTGAAATTGCTGAGCAGTGGAAGAGAGACACAGTGTATTTTAATCAAGAACTTAAAGATATAGTTGAAGAAGCTGCTTCAGAAACGGATTCTAAATTCCAAAAAATCAACTCTGGTGCAGGGCATGATGCACAATTTTGTAATTATGTAATTCCGACTACAATGATTTTTGTAAGAACCAAAGACGGACTGTCTCACTGTGAAGAAGAGTTTGCAACAGCAGAAGACTGCACTGCAGGAGCAACAGTAATGCTTAATGCAGTTTTAAAGTTAGACAAAAAATAAGTTTTGTGACAATCTAATAATTTAAAAGAAAAATACAAGCAAGGGAGGTTTTTATGAGCAAGGTAAAAAAAGCAACCTATACC
>CAYJFM010000050.1:0-10356 GCA_964369805.1 uncultured Oscillospiraceae bacterium | reverse complement strand
TAGATATTCCATAGTCGGAATAGAGATTTCCCCATTTCCTATTTATAGAAAAGAATCTGAGAAATACAGACTAACCTTTACTCTCGAATTTCCATAGTAAAAAATAAGTTCATATAAGAAACACCTACAAAGAAAATCCCTTGTAGGCGTTTTTTTATGTAACTCTGCTTTAAGTAACATTTTAACAACAAAAGCTTTATGAACTCTCGAAACTTTAAAAATATCTTTTACAATCATACTTACTATTTATCTCTTTCGAGCATATTTGTTGCCTTACTATACTTTTCTATTCTTTTTATATCCTTTTCAGTTGGATTCTTTATTCTTCCCAAATCTGAATTATGTTTTAAATCTCCAAGTTTTATTTTAGTTGCTAACTTATTAGCTTTTATTTTTTCTATATAATCATAATAGTTCTCTCTTTTATTATGATTCAATAATTCTAAAGCCTCTAATATCATTTCATTAAATCCATATAGTTTTAAATCCTCAATAGTAATATCTGTATCTTCAATTACATCATGTAGTAATGCCGTAATTTTTTCATCTTCATTTTCAAATAAACTAGCAACAAAAACTGGATGTTCAATATAATGGTTCCCAGCTTTATCAAATTGTCCTTCGTGAGCTTTTGTAGCAATCTTTAAGGCTAATTTATATTTTCCATCATCTAAAATTATATCCATAAACAACACCTATTCACTTTTTCATTTTAATAACAAATTTAATATATTTATTATTTATATTTTATTTTCTGAAATAATTCTGAAATTTTTGTTTTTATAGTTTTAAAACCGTTGAAATTTCAACGGTTTTAATTAATCTGGTGGAGATGACGGGAATTGAACCCGTGTCCAAAAACATTTTCACAGAAGTTTCTCCGAGCGCAGCCTTTGATTAATTGTTTCGCTCTCTCTAAGCCCCAAAGGCAATCCTTAGATTAAGCTATCTCGTTGTTCCCCTGTGCTACCGAGAACTCACACAGAGTTTTCCTATATGTTTGACACTGACACTAAGCCTATAGGTGAGCCTAGATTAGTGTGCACGCTGCAATTAGGCAGCTATTGGTGCAAATGTGTTGTTATTTTTAGCGTTTATATTTAACGTGCCCTTTTTAACGTAGTCTGAGCAAACTACGGCTCGCTTCTCCAGCTTCCACATCCCTGTCGAAACCAAAACATCCCCATAACTAAACATATTTTATCACAAATACGTTTATTTTAACATAGCTCTACGCATTTTCATATCCGCGTCTCTTTTAGCTATTGTATTTCGTTTATCATGCAATTTTTTCCCTTTAGCAGATGCAATTTCTAGCTTTGCTCTGCCTGCATCATTAATGTACATATTTAATGGAACAATTGCCAGGCCCTCTTCTTGGGTCTTTGCCTTAAGCTTTGTGATTTCTCTTCTATTTAGCAATAGTTTTCTTACCCGCAAAGGATCTACATTAAAAATATTTCCTTGCTCATATGGACTAATATGCATTCCATAGATGAAAGCTTCTCCCTCTTCAATTTTAATAAAGCTTTCTTTTAAGTTAACTCTTCCATTTCGGACAGATTTAATCTCTGTACCAGTAAGTACAATACCCGCTTCATATTCATCTTCAATAAAAAAATCATGCCTTGCTTTTTTATTATTTGCTACTAATTTTCTTCCCATATTTACCTCAACTAAGTTAGTCTAGCACTCCAAAATCATCAAAAGGATAAAGTCTAAAAATCGCTTGTCCTTCAATGCTATCCATATCTACAAGCCCCACTGACTCAGATCTACTATCATTACTAACTGGTCTGTTATCTCCCATTGCAAATACCATTCCTTCTGGCACTGTTAAGTTATCAACATCTCCATCTGTGTAGTCTGAAATTGTATAGTCCTCTTTTATTGGTGTACCGTTTAGGGTTACAACTCCATCACTTATATCAATAGTATCTCCTGGTAAAGCTATGGCTCTCTTTATTAGTAATTTATTATCTCCATTTTCATCTAGCAGATTAGATTCGAAAATAATTATATCGCCTCTTTCTATCTCTCCTATAGTGTACGCCTGTTTGCTCATAATCAAATAATCATCTGGTAGAAGTGTAGGTAACATTGACTCTTCTTTTACAATAGTTGGCCTTATAAAAAAAGTAATCGCTAACACTATTATTACTGCTATGGCTATATCTTTAATTAATTCTTTCACTTTATCTCCTTATCAGAATTATTCTGATGCTTACTTTCACCAATATTTCATTTAAGTTTTTTACATAGTAATTATATACATAAATTATCTATTTTTAAATTCATAGGAAAGCCCCAGTTTTTTGCATATTTCATCAAATCTATCAGAAGGCCAAAATATAATTTCTTTCTTTTTAATTCCTAATTCTCTTGCAAAGTCTACATCGAATTTTAACTTATATGCGTGAAGAAGTTGTGTAGTAAGTCCGTATCTCCTCTTAAATCCTCCATTTGCTTTTAGGTCTCCATATTTAGGGTCACCTACCAAGGGAAACCCTGCTTTTTGCAAATGGCTTCTAATTTGATGAGTTCTACCTGTAATTATTTCTACTTCCACGAGTGAAAACCCATTATTAGTAGAAATAGGTCTAACCACGGTTTCCATGTGGCTGCCCTCTCCATTGATTTTGTGAGCAGAAACCTTTACTTTGTTTTCCACTGAATCCTTTACCATATATCCTTTTAGATGTAACTCTTCTTTAACCTCACCATTAACAACAGTTAAATAGAACTTTTTAATTGTATCATGCCCCTTTATTGCATCATTAATAAGCCTATTACTTTCAGCATTTTTGCCAAAAATAACCAAGCCCGTTGTATTCCTATCTAGTCTGTTTGATGGAGCTGGTGAGAAAGTCTTTTCTGTCCTTGGGTTATAATCACCATTCGCAATCAAAAAGTTTAACACTTGGTTAGCCAAAGTGTTCTTTTTTTCATTTTGATCACCATGTGTGAGTAAGCCTAAAGGTTTGTTAGCAATTAAAATACTATCATTTTCATATACCACCTTAAATTGCTTTTTTATTTTTGCTGCTTTCTCATATTTTTCAGCTTTATCTTCTTTTAACCTTAAAGCATCTTCATCAGAAATATAAATACTTAGGATATCTCCATCCTCTAGCACATACTCTTCCTTCTGCCTTTTCCCATTCACTTTTATGTCTTTTCTTATCATCTTGTAAATAAAGCTAAGTGAAGCCTTTTTATAATATTTTTTTAGGAACCTGTCCAGTCTCTGACCTGCGTCATTATTGTTTATTTTTTCTGTAATCATAATAATATTATAACATATATTGTAGATTACTTTTGATATTTATGTTATATTATAGTGTAAAATAACATAAATTTATATTCCTTTTACTCATATAGGATTATAGTTTCAAGAAAATACAAAGGAGAATTTAGATGGCATTAGTAACATCAAAAGAAATGTTTGCAAAAGCAATCAAGGGCGACTATGCAATTGGGGCTTTTAACGTTAACAACATGGAGATTATTCAAGGTATAGTTGAGGCAGCACAAAAAGAAAACTCTGCCCTAATCCTTCAGGTTTCAGCAGGTGCTAGAAAGTATGCAAAACCAGCATATCTTACTAAACTAGTAGAGGCTGCAATAATGGACACAGATATAGATGTTTGCCTTCACCTTGACCACGGTGAGGATTTTGAAATATGTAAGAAGTGCGTAGATGATGGTTTCACTTCTGTAATGTTTGACGGTTCAAAATACCCATTAGAAGAAAACATTAGGCTCACTAAAGAAGTAGTTGAGTATGCACATGCCAGAGGTGTAGTTGTAGAAGCTGAGCTAGGAAAACTTGCTGGTGTAGAGGATGACATCAAAGTAGACGAGAAATCTGCTACATTTACAGATCCAGAAGAAGCAGCTTACTTCGTAGAGCAAACAGGTGTAGACTCACTTGCAATTGCAATCGGAACAAGCCATGGGGCATACAAATTCAAAGGGGATCCTTACCTAGACTATGACAGATTAAAGAGAATTCATGAACTAATTCCAAATACACCACTTGTACTGCATGGGGCTTCTACTGTGCTACCTGAATTCGTAGACCTATGTAACCAATATGGTGGTAATATACCTGGAGCTCAAGGGGTTCCAGAGGAAATGATACTAGAAGCTACAAAATACGGCATCTGTAAAGTAAATATCGACACTGATTTGAGGCTAGCAATGACTGCTCAAGTTAGAAAAACTCTAGCAGAAAATCCACAAGAGTTTGATCCAAGGAAATATCTTGGCCCAGCTAGAGATGCTATTAGAGACATGGTACAACACAAAATCAAAAATGTAGTTAATAGCACTAACTCCTTAGAGAAATAAAAGTGACGGCACTAGCTGCCTCCACCATATATAAAAACAAAAGGACTGTTCGTAATTATGAATAGTCCTCTTTTATATTTATATATCTTTACATGTCTTGATTTGATGATTATACATTAAATCTATCGTAAGAGCTGTAACAATCAATGCATACTTTATTGTCCTCTACAACTCTAATCCAGTTAGCGCCCGTCACCTCACCACATACATTACAAGGGTATGAGTTGAAAATTCTTGCTTCTTCTGGAAGCTTTAATTTTGCTTCCTTTACATCAAATAACACTGAAGGTTCTCTCTCCATTAGGTATTCAAATGAGCTTTGTTTATCCATTCCTGCTGGTCTTTCCCTCAAAACTATCCTAATAGACTTTCCTGTTTTCCTATTAAAAAAAGTAAAAGCCTGCTTACCTGTCATATGAAAAAGCAAGTTCCCTTTACCAATACTACATCCAACAATCGCTTGAATCGCATCTACTCCGCAGGCATCATTCTCAGAGACGCATACTACCTGTTCATCATCTGAAAATTTAATTTCAAGTAACTCAATGGCATATAAAGCTGCTTTATATCCAATTGCAAGCCCCCCACAAGAATGACCATGAAACTCTAGTGTATATTCCCAAAGCTGCTCTTTATTCATGTTTTGACGTAAATTATTATGTATATGCATTATATTTCTCCTTTACAATAAAATCAAAGTAATTATAGGGCAACAACTACCTTCTCACCTCTATGTTCAATTATTTCTACATCTATATTATACACATCTTTTATAGTTTCTGATGTGAAAATTCCCATATCTCCTCCTGCAACAACTTTTCCATCCCTTAAAAATAAAAAATCATCACAATATTTTAATGCCAAGTTTAAATCGTGTAAAACTACTACTATCCCAATATTCTCTTCCTCACAAATACTCTTTACTAGTTTTAAAATTTCTTGTTGATTTTTGGGATCCAAGTTGCTGGTTGGCTCATCTAAGAGTAAAAATCTAGGTTTCTGTACAAGTGCACGTGCCAATAGTACCTTCTGCCTCTCTCCGCCTGATAACTCATCCATATATCTTGTTGCAAATTTTGCTATGTTAAGTTTTTCTAAAGCTTCCATAACAACATTTTTATCTTCTTCAGTCATATCCCACTTCATATATGGCATTCTACCAAGAAGAACCGTGTCAAATACCATTCCATGGGTTGCCTCTTCGCTTTGAGGCACATAAGCAATTTTCTTAGCGAGTTCTTTTCTATGTATGTTCGCAAAAGGAATATCATCTATAGTAATTTCTCCTTTACCTTTAAGCATTCCATTAATACACTTAACCATTGTACTCTTGCCTGCTCCATTAGTACCTAAAATCCCCTTTACTTTCCCTTCTTCAATTGCAAGGTTGACATTTTCAATGGTATTTTTATTCCCTGAATAAGAAAAACTCAAATTTTCAATTCTAATCAACTCTTTTTCCTCCTTTTAGAAGTAGCCCTAGGAAGACTGGTGCCCCAAGGAAAGAAGTTATAGCTCCAATAGGGAGCACAACTGGCGCAATTATTTCTCTTGCAAAAGTATCAGCAACAACAAGCAATAAAGCACCTAAGATTGCAGACCCTGGAAGTAAAAATCTAAAGTCATTACCTACAAATTTTCTCATTATATGTGGTGCCACTAGGCCCACGAAACTAATAACGCCTACAAAGGCAACTGATACTGAAGCCACCAAAGCACAGATCACCATGCTAACAAGCATTAACATCCTAGTATCTACACCTAAACTTTTAGCCACAAAAATCCCGCTTCCCATGGCATTATAGTTCCATCTATTCATTAAAAAGTATATCATTGAAAAAGCAAACACAACAAAAATCAATAGGATTTCACTCCAGTTAGTATTAGCAAGGTTTCCAAATGTCCAAAATACTACAGCTCCAAGCTGTGACTCATCGGCAAAGTATTGTAGCAGTGCACTTCCACCAGAAAATAATGAGCTAACAGCTACTCCAGCTAGAATTAATGCTGACGCTCCTAAATTCTTTTTTATCTGTGCTATTAGCAAAATTACTACTGTAGATATGAGTCCAAATACAAAGGCTGAGATAGTTACAATATGGGGACTATCAATTTGAAATAGAACCGTGCTACCACCTGTTTGTACAGCCCCTCCTCCAAAAACAATAATTCCCATTGCAGCACCAAAAGCTGCCCCCTGAGACACCCCTAAAGTGGATGCTGAGGCTAGAGGATTTGCAAGAACACACTGCATAACTACCCCTGAAATTGCAAGTGAAGCACCAACTAGCACAGCAGTTATTATTCTTGGAAGCCTAATGTTAAATATAACTGTAGAATCAGTTCCATCAGACATACCCATAAAAGTTTTAATCACATCAATGATTGGCATATTAGTTGGACCAACACTTACAGCATATACCATAGCAACCAAAGTTAGTGCTACTGCAATAGCAGTAGCACCTCTTTTTCTATTTACGTAATTATTATATTCACTAAGGGAACTTACACTCTTCTCTTTAGTTTTATTTACCATATATTCACTCTCACAATTTTAGGCAACACTTTCAACTTCTTCATTATCTCTCACATATACAGTTTAAAACTAAAATGTAAGGTCTCCATAATATCCACCAAACTCTTTTAAAGTATCCGAGTAGTTTTCTTCTCCAAGCATAAACTCTACAATTTCATCTGTTTTCTCATCAATATCAATATCCTCAAAGGCTTCTGGATATAATGTTTTGCCAATATAGTATCCTGTCGCCAAAGGCAGCTCTACATTTGTCATATAGCTTGTTGAACTTGGGTGTATATACATATTCCCATTGTTAAATGCTGTTAATTCTTCATAATAAGCTGGATTTTCCGCATAATCATCTTTTAGAATTTCAACCCCTGTGTAGTCACAAAATATGTAATCAGGGTTCCATTCAATAATTTGTTCTTTATCAACCTGTACTCCAAGCTGATTACCATAAGACTCATCATAAGCTGGATTATTTGCATTTAAAGCAGTAAGGAGTGGGTCATTAGGCCTTATTCCATCTATTCCTTTTGCTCCATTATATGTAGCTGCGGCAGAAATAACACTTGGCTTTTCACTATCAGGGATATCCTTAGTTCTATCATCAAGGTCCACAAGAACCCCATCAATATATGTTATAATTTCTTCTGCCCTATCTTCAGTATCAGTGGTTTCTCCAATGATTCTAAGAGCCTCATTATAGTCCTCCCCAAATAAAGTCCCATAGGGAATTGCAACTACAGGAACCCCTGTTTTCTCTTCTATATCATTTATAATATCTTCAGACCAAGATGAAAAAATTACATCTGGTGCTGTTTCGATCATCATTTCAGGGTAATATGTAGTCCCATTATTATCTCTTCCAACTAGAGGCAGTTCTTCCCACGCATCCTGATTTACATAAGCATAAGCAGTCATAGGTGTAACAGACTCCCAGTCCATTCCTGAAGTTCCAACAACCTTATCAGAAAGTCCCATATATGCAATCATTCTTGGTGAACTTCCAGTAGCAAGAATTCTATCAATATCCTCCGGAACCGTCACCTCTCTCCCTAGTGCATCTACGACAACCTTAGTGGCCTCATCCTCTGAATCAGTTGTGCATCCCGTTATTATTAATCCCATAGCTAAAACTACTGTGATTACTAGCAACTTTCTTAGCCTACTAATAAACTTTTTTTCATTTTTCATCATATTCTTCTCCTGTTTTATTACAATTAGTATAAATCTTCAATTAAGACTTAACTTTAGTCATTTAAACTGCTATAGCAATTATTATAAATTGCTCGCACAATTGCTACAAGCCCCCTATAGGGTATGTGAATATAAAATATGAATAAAAACTTCATTTATTTCTTTTTAGGATGAGTTGCTTTCTCTTCTTCTAATGAGAGACTATGACCTTTTCCAACAAAATTAACACCTATTATGCCTAATACCATCAGGCCTGTGCCTACGCCCGTTGCAATACCAAATGGCTCTCCCAGTACAACAATGCCTAAAACTACACCCACTAAAGTCATAGTGCTTATTACCAGTGTTGATGCAATATGAAGAGGAAGCTTGCTAAGCACATAGTTATATCCAAAAAAAGCTCCTAATGTCCCAAATGCTCCTAGGTACAAAAGTGGTACAAGTATATTTATATTCTCAAAAGCCATAGTATAGGTTTTAATTCCATCTCCTTGCAAGAAAATTATGGTGTTGAAGAAAATACAGCCTGCTACAGTCATAACTGCTGTTATTTCAAAACTGCTATATCTTTCCGCGTTTCTCCTAACAAGAACATTATATACACTAGCACACAATACACATCCAACTAAAAGCAAGTATCCAACTAGCTTTCCCCCAAGGCTAAATTCACCTCCAAAAACTGTTACAACAACAACACCTAAAAAAGAAAGCCCAATAAATACAATTTGTTTTTTTGCAATATAATCATGAAAAACCACACTAGCAAGAACCAATGCTAACACTGGTGAGAGAGCCGCTATTATCGACGCCTCCGATGCTGAAGTTTGAGATATACCATACATTTCAAAGATTCCATATATGCAGGGTTGTGCTATTCCTATTGGAATTAGAGGTTTAATAGGTTTATCCCTAAAATTTACTTTGCACACCCTAAGTTTAATTAATAAAAAAATCAATATTGAGCCCACAGCAGTTCGAATAGCCATGACTCCAAGTGGATTAATTTCAGTTTCTGTAATCACTTTATTTAGCAAAAATGTACTCCCCCATATAAATGCCGAAGCTAGCCCAACCATATAGGCAATTAAAAGTCCCTTTCTATTAGTCATCTATTCTCCCTTAATCTTTCAATATTAGTTTCTTAATCATCTGCCTTTAACACTATACCATCTTTACTTAAGAATAGCAAAAAAAGAACCCCTAGGGGTTCTTTAATTTCTGAGTTATTCAGTGTAAAACTACTTAAGTTCGCAAGTAGCTCCAACTTCTTCAAGTTGAGCTTTAATTGCTTCTGCTTCAGCTTTTTCACAACCTTCTTTAAGGTTTGAAGGAGCTCCATCAACAACTTCTTTAGCTTCTTTTAGTCCTAGACCTGTAATTTCTCTTACAGCTTTAATTACTTTGATTTTTTCACTTCCAACGTTAGCAAGAACTACAGTGAATTCTGTTTGCTCTTCTTCTGCTGCTGCTGCTACTGCACCACCTGCCGCTGCTACTGGAGCTGCTGCTGATACTCCAAATTCTTCTTCACATGCTTCTACTAATTCGTTTAGTTCTAGCACTGTCATATTTTTTATTGCTTCAATGATTTGAGTCTTATCCATTTTAATTTTCTCCTTTTATTATTTTATTTATTATTTTATGCTTCCGCTTTATCGTCAGCAATAGCCTTAAATGTTCTAACTGCTTTAGATACTGGTGATTGAATACTTCCCATGAACTTAGAAATAAGTACATCTTTTGATGGAATGTTAGCAATCTTTTCAATTTCTTCTGCTGAGTAAACTGCTCCTTCTACAATACCTGCTTTAAAGCTCATTTTCTTAAGATCTTTAATAGCGTCATTTAGTATTCTAGCTGGTGCTGTTTCATCCTCAAAGCTTAGTGCAAAAGCAGATGGTCCGTCTAGTACTTCGCCTAGTGATTCGTATTCTGTTCCTGCAATAGCTCTCTTAACTAATGTATTTTTGTAAACTGTGTAATCTACGTTAGCTTCTCTAAGTTTTTTTCTTAGCGCATCAGCTTCTTCTACTGTAATTCCCATGTAGTCAATTACAACTGCAGATTTAGCTTTAGCAAATTTTTCGCTAATTTCGTCGATAACAATTTGTTTTTGTGCATATATAGCTTTTGTTTCGCTCATTTACGTCTCCTTTCTGATTATGATAACATAATCTTTTAGTCTGGTACTTAATAAAAAACCTCGCACTTATTTTGCGAGGTCAATAATTTTATATTGTACCTCGGCGGGAAATTAAGTTTTCACACCCGCTGTCTACGGT
>CAYJFM010000049.1:8549-10500 GCA_964369805.1 uncultured Oscillospiraceae bacterium | reverse complement strand
CCTTCCGGACCTGACAAGGTTCACAGAGTTCTATTGCGCAGGACCCAATCCAACCGATGAAGCCACCAAAAGGCAATCCATCTTTTTTATTATACGTATTTTTCTTGTTAAGGTCAATACATTTCCACTAGTTTATTCAAGTTTCCTCATCTTCCCTCTTATATTCATTCCCTTTTTTCTGTATAATGTATCTATTGCAATAAATAGAAAGGAACTGAATTATGCTAAACAACACTATCAAAACAGATGATACTAAATTATTATATAATGTAAATCAATATACAACTAAAGCTACTGCGACCATAATAAAATTCGACTTTACCGAAGACCCTGAAATAATCAGGCTAGAGCTTGATCAAACTATATTCTATCCAGAAGGAGGAGGTCAAAGTAGTGATAAAGGAAAAATTAACGGCTTTCCTGTAACACATGTTTCTAAGTCTCAAGGAATTGTCAGCCATTTTGTGGATTATTCTGCTGATGTGGATTCTTATTTGGAACTAGGAGATACAGTTACTCTAGAAATCGACTGGAATCATAGGTTTGATAATATGCAAAGGCATAGTGGAGAGCACATTTTAAGTGGCATGTTCTTTCAAGAAGTCGGTGGGATAAATAGAGGCTTTGCAATGGGTGATAACTATATGACTCTGGATATTTCTCTTGAGGCCTTACCATCTTCACCAACAAGAAGACCTTTGAATGAAGCCGTAACTTGCATAACGCAAGACGATATAGATCAAATTGAACACTTGTCAAATATGGCTATCTGGCAAAACGTAAAATCTTCCATTAGGTATTTTGAAAATGGCAGTGAAGCTAATAAAGTGCCGCTGCGAAAAAAAGTGTCCATTGAATCTAAGGTTTCCATTGTTTCTATAGGTTCAGAGAGTAATCCTGCAAACTGTGTTGCCTGCTCAGGTACTCACGTGTCTCAGGCAGGAGAAATAGGCTTAATCAAGATCTTAAAGTGGGAAAACTATAAAGGCATGTATAGAATCTATGCTGAAGCTGGTCAAAGAGCTCTAGCAAACTATAAAAACACACATAATCTTATACAGAACCTGTGTGTAGATTATTCTGCAAATCAAAATGACTTGCTAGAAAAAATAAAAAGTAAAGATGAAAAAAATTCTGCTATGAAAGCTGATTATGTCGAGCTTCAGAAAGAAATAATTAAATTATATATTGCTCAAATTGATAAAGATTGCAAAATCTCAAAATATTCGTCTCACCTACATTATGATTGTTCTAAAGTTAATCCAGACCTTCTCTTCAATTTAGATAAAGAAATTACTCTACCCGACGACCTATTAATTTCAATAATTTGCAAAGGTAACACAGTCATACTTATTTCAAAAAATCTCGATTGCAAGGATTTGACTGAAAAAGCAAAGTCCTTTGGTGGACGAGGTGGTGGAAAGCCTAATAAGGTTAGAATTTCCTTTGAAAATCAGGCTTCAATAGTTCAATTTATCTCAATAATAAAATAAGATATAATTTAAAGGCCGACCCAAACTAGAAAATTCTAAGGCACGGGTCGGCTTTCTTATTTTTGAGAATAGTTTCTCTTCTGCTATATTGCACAGTTAATTTTTCTTTATATTTTCCATTTTAACATCAAGCTTAAATATATTATCATCAGCATTTATTATCATTTCACCATTATTTTCATTAGCAATTTCATTAATGCTCTGTAGTCCATGGCCGTGTGCAAACCTATCATCCTTCAAGCTGTAAATTTGATTTTCTTTAATTATTACTTCTCCATTATATGAATTTGTCACATTTATATGTAACCATTTACCTTTTTGCTCTATCCTGACTGTAACACGCTTATCTTCAACTTTAGCTGCAGCTTCGATTGCATTATCAATGGCGTTACCTAGTAATACACAGAGTGTATCTGTTTTAATAAAATACTCTACATCAGGGTTTACCAGAATGATCA
>CAYJFM010000049.1:0-8539 GCA_964369805.1 uncultured Oscillospiraceae bacterium | reverse complement strand
TTCTGCCATTGTTGTCTCTAGATTTAGCATAGTATCAAGCTGATTGTTTCCGGTATATTTAAACAAAGTTGTTTGTGGCTGGTTTTCAATTAGTTTTCCAATATCCTCTTTAATTTCATCAAGGTTATCTTTTCCTAAAATATTAGCTAATACATACTTCTGATTGTGCTGAATTTTATTTATGCTGCGTATACTCTTCTGCAACTTTTCATATTCCGCGTTATAGAACTTAATTTCCCTCCTTAAAATTAAATTATCTGCAATACTTCTATATTTCATAGCTATTTTCTCAAGCACATAATAGTAGCTTAGTGTCAAAATTAAAATAATTAATATGACTATACTAAGTATTACTCTTTGCAAATATTCCAAGTTATTAAATGTTGCAAGCGAAGAAATAATGAGCATTGCTACAAAACTTAAAGTAGGAAGTAAGAAGACTAAAGCGCCTTGGGTATTTCCAACAAGGAATAGTGTATTCTCTCTTACGTCAAAAGATTTCTTAAACATTACAAAGGTCTTAACTATAATGAAAGGAACTAACCTAGCTACAGCAATGCTCCCCATATTTATCAAAGAAAAACTTCCTTCAGTCAACGAACCATAGTTTTCCATTCCCTCAACAGTTAGCTGTATTAAAAGTTCAATCCCTTCTAGCAAAGTAATTATTATGAAACTAACATAAATTTTTTGTCTAAGCTCACTTTTGTACAGAAAAGATAATAAAAATATAAGTATAGAAAAAACGATTATTTCCATCCTTAGACTTGCACTTGTATACGGCATTCCAGGAGAGCTTACTATAGTTAAAATATAAAAAACAAAATACGCTATCTTGCTATTTAAATACTTATCACGCTTTTTAAAATAAGATTCCATAATATCATACACTGTCCAAACAGTAAATATATTAAATACAATTAATATAATTAGTATCATTACGTTATCCGTCATAGCAGCCTCCTTTCTTATACTTCCTTTTATATTCATACTGATATTTTACCTTATTTTTCCTCATAAGTATATAGTACTGATTATTTACAAAAATTACTTGATTCTCTTTTCTTAATATTAACTAAGCAAAAACCCTTTTACTAAATAACTCTAATAAAAGGGTATCCATCATTTGCAATTTAACACGGACTAACGTACAAACACATCGCTTCTATTTCTCTATTTTAAACTTCCTGAATTAAGTTAGATTTATACTTATGAATTCGGAAATTCTAGACCTTTAGTGATCTCGATTAGATTCTTTAACTCTTCCCCATGAAGCGTAATGCCTCTAGACATATGCTTATGTTCTTGATCCCAATCTCTAATATCATATTTAGGTACTCCACCATTCCAAGCAACTAAATTCAACTCTTTCTGCCAGCCTGATGCATTTGTTTGAATTACCCCTAGATGTTCTTTGATTTCAAAACTAAATTCACTTTTTTCACTCATAATATTTCTCCTTTCATATAATGTTATTACTACGTGATTACCATATTTTAAGCCAGTAGATAAGCCAACTTATCTATTGCCCTATCAACGAATTAACATAATTTTACATTTTTTACATTTCATTGTCAATAGGATTTGGTAATATTTACCAAATATTTTATTTGTATAATAAAACAGACTCTCCTACTGCTAGAGAGTCTGTTTTGACTTATCTATTGAAATTATTTTTTTCTTTTAATCTTAATCTTTTTTAAGTCAGATGGTTTTCTAATTCTTACCCCTGTTAAGCCTTCAAAACTTCCAAAGGCAAGACCTATAAGTCCATAGATTCCAAAAGTTATTAGTCCATATACAATCAGGGCTGGAATTTGAATCCATCTTCCTTCCACTGGGAAGATTTCTATATTCTTCAATACAATAGCAACTATCGTAAAAATTGTCACTGATAATACTATTCTAATAATAAATTTTTTCGTTTCCCCAAATTCAAAACCGATATTCTTCTTGAAATGTTTAATTCCAACTACAAAAGCCCATGTCATGCCAAAAATTGTAGCGGCAATAGCACCATAAAAAGCTTCTCCAAATATATAGTCAGCTGCAATCATAAAAGGAACATTTAGAACCAGATTAAGGCCTATTCCAATTCCATTGTTAATATAAATTCTTTTGAACTTATTCATCCCTTGTAGCAAGTCATTTGTAAGTGCAAATAAACTATTAGGAATCGCTATGAAAATATATGCCGTAAAAACCATTGGGCCATACTCACTTTCGCCATAAAACATAAGCCAAATTTCTTCTGCAAATACACTAAGAAAAATTGTGAGTGGAACAATAAGCACCAAAATCATTTGAAGTGCCTTATTATATTTATTACTAATTTGGCCAATTTCGCCTTTTGCATAGCTCTCAACTATATTCGGCAATAAGCTTACGCTTAATCCTGCAGAAAACGCGGAAACTATCATCATGAGCTTTACTGACCAGTTAGAATATATACCACTAATGGCTGTAGTGACTTCAGGATCATAGTTTAAAATATCTCCCATGGTTCTAACTACCAACACCATATCAGTGAATAAATAAATGTTAACTGCGGTACTTGTAATTATAAATGGAATTGCATATTTTATAAGTTTTCTTATGATTTCTTTATTCTCAATTTGGATCTTAACGGCAGGAACTTCACTCCTAAGAAGTTTTTTATTAGTTTTTATCTTTCTAAACAAGTAAATTGTTGCAGCAAGGCCTCCAAAAAAGGCTCCTGCCATACTGAACCCAACAGCCATTGTAAGCCCTAAATCAAGCACAAACATTGCTAGGTAACTTCCTACAAGTATAACTAAAACCCTTACTGCCTGCTCGTAAATCTGAGCTAGTGAAATCGGAGTTATCATCTTGTGTCCCTGCAAGTACCCTTTAGAAATACTCAAAAATGGTATTACTAGCACAGCAAAAGATATACATCTAATTACAAAACTTACATCCGCAACAGATACAGTAACCGCATCATTTCCTATAATTAATTTTGCAAAAGGCGTTGCAAAGCAAAACATTATTAAAAAAGCTATTACTGAAACTACTGTAATTATATTCCGACCAAGAATAAAAGTCTGTGCCTTTGCTTGCTCATATCCTAGTGCGTTATACTCACTTATTAATTTTGCCACTGCAAACGGTATTCCTGCACTCGAAATGCTCAAAAATACTGCATATATGTTATAGCCATAACTGTATAACGCTCCGCCTTCATCTCCAATAATTCCATAGAAGGGTATTACGTATAATACCCCTATGATTTTTACTATTATAAATGAAAACGATGCAATAAAGGCTCCTTGTAAAAAAGTACTCTGTTTCATTACTATTTGTTCATTACCTCTCCGATTGCTTTTGCAACAATCTTAAGTTGCTTTTCATTACTTGACGCAACTGAAATCCTAATTCCTTTTGCTAAGGCAACTGCAAATACATTTTTTTCTTCTAGCTTTGCAGCAACAGCATCTGGATCATCTGCCGCTACGCAAACAAAGAAACCTGCATCGAAAGGTACTGGTTCAACTCCCTCAGCCTTAAGAGCTGCCTCAAAAGACTGCCCTCTGCTAAGTAGCATTTCTCTAAATTCTTCTCTTTCTTTATCTACCGCCTTTAAAAGCTCTTCATCCTTATAAATTTGGTCAATTAACACCTGTGAAGCCTTCGTACAATTAGACCAAGAACCTCTCGAAGAAAACTCATTCAAAGTCTTAAACTCATCAGCAACGTCTTTGTCCTTAGCAAGACAAATCATAGCCCCACATCTCATTCCATACATAGTAAAAGTTTTCGATGCTGAATAACCAATGATTGGTAGTACACCATTACCTAGATTTTCCAAAAGTGGTAAGAATGCTCTGTATTCTTTTGGATCTCCAGCAAAGTCAACGTATGCTGCATCAACAAAAAGAATAACTTTCTTTTCACCTTCTGTTGCTTTGTTTAGTATTTCAATTACTTTATTCCACTCTGGTTCTGTTAAAGAATATCCTGTAGGGTTGTGTGCTGGTGTATTTAGGAAAATAACCAGACTTTCCTGTAATTCAAGTAGTCCATTGACTTTTTCTTCAAATGAAGCAGCGTTAAACTGTCTATTTTCATCAAAAAGTGTATATGTTGCAATATCTCTACCTTGCTCTTGTGCTATTGTTTTGTATGGAGCCCAATACCAGTCTGACGTAAGGACCTTCTCACCTGGTTTAGAGTAGTTTGAAATGGTATTTCTAAGTCCGCCAGTTCCTCCTGGTGTTGCTACTACTTCAACAAATCTATTTGGTACATAATCCATAAAAGCAGCTTTTTTAATCGCCTCTTTAAATCCTGGTGTTCCACCTATTGGAGCATAGTCAGCATAATCCTCTGGAGAAAGGCTTTTTAATCCTTCTGCTACAGAAGAAAGCACTGCAAGTTTGCCATTATCATCTAGTAGTGATCCTATAGTTGAAATAATTACATTCTCCTTACCTACCTCTTCAATTCTAGCCTTACCTCTGCTAGTTGCTCCAAAAATTTTATCTTCTTTTGGAATAGTTCTTCCGTTTTGTTGTGCCATAATAAATCCGCTCATGATATACCTCCTGTTTTATAATAATCTATTTTGTAATATTAATTTTCATATAATTAATATTCTTACCAAATCCACTGAATTTTTTTTCATATTCAGTCATTACATTATCTTCCATAAATTCAGATTTATGAAGATCCCTTGTGATTTCTACTATTTCAAGCCCTAGATCCTGGGCCTCGCTAACACCAAACTCGAACAATCCGTCGTTATCTGTCTTTATTTTAATAAACCCACCATTTTTTATTGCATCAACATAACTCTTAAGATATGATCTATGGTTTAATCTTCTTTTTTCATGCCTAGTTTTTGGCCATGGATCACTGAAGTTTAGAAACACACCATTAATTTCATTATCTTCAAAATAGTCTGCTGCTGAATTTATATATCCATTTATTAAAAGTACATTTTCAACCTTTAAATCATGTAGCTTCTTTGCACATACAACCCCAACGCTTGGCTGCCCTTCGATTCCAATAAAGGCTACATCCTTTGCATTATTTCCATGTGTGCTAATAAACTGTCCTTTTCCTGTACCTATCTCTAAATATATTTTTTCAGGCTTGCTTGATAGTCTTTCTTCAAATATTTCTAACCATTTGCCTTTTTTGCTTGTTGGTTCATCTACAAAGAGCTCTTTGTAAGTTTCTATTCTTTCGTCTAAATCTTTTAGTTTTCTCTGTCTCATCTTGTCCTCTATTTATTTTCGATTACTTCTAAGTTGCTTCCAAATAGCTTTGTTTTCTTTAACTTTAATAATAGCGGTAGCCCTATAATATAGCAAGCTGCCAGCTGTCCTAAAGCTACCCATCCCATGCAAGCCCATAAATTAGGTACACCATAAACAAAATGAAGCATAGCTCCAATAATAATTCCGTTTATGATTACTGGCGGAAGTGGTGCAAGCTTAGGCTTATTTCTAAGGGCATAAGTTAATAGGGCTGCAATAAGCGATGCCAAGCTGCCTAAAATGACATCGTATATTCCATATGGCCCTATTAGGTTTGCTAACAGGCACCCAATAAATATACCTGGTATAGCAGATGTCCTAAGTGCTGGCAATACAGTCAAGGCCTCCGAAACCCGCACCTGAAGTGGTCCGTAACTAATTGGCGCAAGTAGCAATGTTATAGCTGCATAAACTGCCGCAATAACGGCTGCTTCTAATAAAAATCTTGTTTTCATCCTAAAAAAATCCTTTCTGCTATTATGGCCGCAAAGGTGAGAGCAATAATAATCGAGGCTGTAACATCTGCCCTTCTAATTGCAATGCCATTCATTCTAGTTCTATTTTTGCCACCTCGATAACATCTTGATTCCATAGCCATAGCCATGTCCTGAGCAATTCTAAAAGCACTAATAAATAGTGGTACAAGAATTGGGATTAGGTTTTTTGCCCTTCTAAAAATATTCCCTGTTTCAAAGTCAGCCCCTCTAGCCATCTGTGCCTTCATTATCTTGTCAGTTTCTTCCAAAAGGGTTGGTATAAACCTTAAAGCAATAGACATCATCATAGCTAGCTCATGAGCAGGCATTCCAAACCGCTCAAATGGTTTTAGAAGGCTTTCTATACCATCTGTTAGGTTTATTGGTTTTGTAGTTAAGGTCAGTAGAGATGAGCAAATTATCAATAAGAATAACCTAATGGCCATAAACACAGCAGTATACAGCCCTTCCTTTGTAATTTCCAGAATCCAGAAACTAGCAATTACTTCTCCTTTGATCATAAACATATTTAATATAAAAGTGAAAATCACAATTAAGAAAACTGGTTTTAATCCTCTCAAAATATATGAAATTGGAACCTTTGAAATTCCAACAAAAATCATTAGCATTGCAAAAACAAAAGCAAAGCCTACAAAAGTTTTTACAAGGAAAAGCCCAATAATATATATAAGCGTACCCATTATTTTAACTCTTGGATCAAGTTTGTGAATTGGCGATTCTCCTGAATAGTACTGCCCTATGGTAATATCTCTAATCATATACTAGCCTCCAATACTTCAAGTAACTCTTCTGTGGTTATAGGCATTTTCTCTGATTCAAGAATACTCTCTCCCAACACTCCTTCTTCCACCAACTTGTTAGTAAGACTCGTTGCCTGGGGAATAGAAAGTCCGACTGATTCTAGTTTTTCTTTCTGTGCAAAGACTTCCCTTGTTGTCCCTTCAATAAAAATTTTTCCTTTTTCTATTACGAAAACTCTATCACAAAGTCTTGCCACATCATCCATATTATGAGATACAAAAATAGTAATAATTCCCCATTCATTGTGGATTTTCTTTATCATATCCAGGGTTTCTTTATGGGATTTAGGATCGAGCCCAGCTGTTGGTTCATCTAGTATTAAAACCTCTGGCTTCATAGCAAGTACTCCTGCAATTGCCACTCTTCTCTTCTGCCCTCCTGAAAGCTCAAATGGTGATTTTTCCTTAAACTCTTCATATGATAAGCCTACAAGATCTAGGGAAGTTTTAACTCTCTCCTCTATTTCAACCTCATCTAGACCAAGATTTTTCGGTCCAAAGGCTATATCCTTCGCAACAGTTTCTTCAAAAAGTTGATACTCTGGATATTGAAATACAAGCCCCGTTTTCTTTCTCATTTCAACTGCCGTCACCTTAGAATCCGTAATATTCTTTCCATTAATAATGATTTCTCCACTTGCAGGCTTTAGAAGTCCATTAAGGTGTTGCAGCAAAGTTGACTTTCCTGAACCTGTGTGACCTACAATCCCTACAAATTCTTTTTTTTCAATTAGAAGAGAAATCCCATCCAAAGCTTTTTGTTCATGAGGCAACCCTAGTCCATATATATGCGTTACATTCTTTAGTTCTACTGACATTTATTTTCTTCCTTTAAGCCCTTTAAGTTCACTTACTAAATCATCTACGGATAATACTTCTTTTGATATGCTAATTCCCCTATCTCTAAGTCTACATGCAACTTCCACCGGAAAAGGAACATCAAGGCTTAGATTCTTTAGAGTTTTCTCTTCTCCAAACACCTCTTTTGGTGTTCCTTCTAGTATTTTTTCACCAGCGTCCATAATGATAATCTTGTCAGCAAGAGCCGCTTCCTCCATCATATGGGTAATTAGTACTACTGTAATACCTTTTTCATTTAGCTCATGGATTATTTTCATAACCTCTTCTCTACCTTGCGGATCAAGCATTGCTGTTGGCTCATCAAAGATAATACAGTCAGGTTCCATTGCAACTGCACCTGCAATAGCAATCCTTTGCTTCTGGCCTCCCGAAAGCATATGAGGGCCTTTTTTTCTGTACTCGCCCATTCTAACTGTTTCTAAAGCTTTATTCACTTTTTCTCTAATTAACTCAGGTTCTATTCCAAGGTTTTCTGGACCAAAGGCTACATCATCCTCAACTATTGAAGATACAATTTGGTTATCAGGATTTTGGAATACCATTCCAGCAGTCTGCCTTATATCCCAGATTTTACTTTCATCACTAGAATCCATTCCATCTACTAAAACCTGTCCACCTGATGGCAAAAATAATCCATTCACGCACTTTGCTAGGGTTGATTTACCAGACCCATTCTTTCCAATTATTGCAGTAAAGCTGCCTCTCTCTACTTCAAGAGAAACATCATTTATGGCCTTTTCTAGCTTAACTTCTTCTTGTGAAGATTCATATATATATATTAAGTTTTTAATTTCGATTATATTTGCCATAATTTCCTTTTCATATGCTAAAGCAGACTTACTACTTTATATTCCAATGTTAAAGTCTTAATCTTATATGACTAAACTACTAGTTTCTATTTTGTTCATATCTTTTTATTATATATGAAAAAAACCACTTTATCAATTAGAGTGGCTTTTATTTTTAGCATTTTTAGCATTTAAACAGCCAGATGCACTTTGCACCTGGCTGTTATTGTTTTTATTGTTCTGAATTCAGATTTTTAATTACTCGATGATTTCAGATACAACACCAGAACCTACTGTTCTTCCGCCTTCTC
>CAYJFM010000048.1:1594-10733 GCA_964369805.1 uncultured Oscillospiraceae bacterium | reverse complement strand
TTTTATTTGTTTTTAAAAGTATATATATTACTTAGCATAATCAATAGCTCTTGTCTCTCTAACAATATTAACTTTGATTTGACCTGGGTAATCCATATCATCTTCAATTTTTTTAGAAATTTCTCTTGCTAATGCTGGTAATTCATTATCTTTTACTTCTTCAGGCTTAGCAATAATTCTAATTTCTCTACCCGCTTGGATAGCAAAAGACTTATCAACACCCTTGGTAGTATTTGCAATTTCTTCTAGCTTTTGTAACCTCTTAATATAGGTTTCAAGCGTTTCCCTACGTGCGCCTGGTCTTGCAGCTGATAAAGCATCTGCCGCTGCGACAAGAACTGCCTCGTAGGACTTAGCTTCATAGTCACCATGGTGTGAAGCCATGCCATCTATAACGGCTTGAGTTTCTTTGTACTTTTTCAATACCTCTATACCGATATCTACATGTGTACCTTCTTTTTCATGGTCTAAAGCTTTCCCAATATCATGTAAAAGCCCTGCGCGCTTAGCTAGTTTAACATCCAACCCTAACTCTCCAGCCATTAGACCTGACAGATGAGCTACTTCTACTGAGTGTTTAAGTACGTTTTGACCGTATGAAGTTCTGTATTTTAACTTACCTAATAATCTTACTAATTCAGGATGAAGGTTATGTATCCCAACATCAAATGTTGCTTGCTCCCCAGCTTCTTTAATAACTGCTTCAACCTTCTTCTCAGATTTTTCAACAATTTCTTCTATTTTAGCTGGATGAATTCTTCCATCAGTGATGAGTTTTTCTAAGGAAAGTCTTGCAACCTCTCTTCTTACTGGGTCAAACCCTGAAAGTATAACCGCTTCTGGTGTATCATCGATAATCAGTTCTATTCCTGTTGCAGTTTCAAGTGCTCTAATATTTCTTCCTTCTCTACCGATAATTCTACCCTTCATTTCGTCGTTTGGTAGTGGTACAACAGAAACAGTGCTTTCAGCAATGTGATCTGCTGCATATCTTTGAATAGCATTGGTTAAAATATCTTTAGCTCTTTTTTCGCCCTCTTCTTTTGCGTTCTCTTCAATTTCCTTAATTAATGCAGATGCTTCACCTCTAAGGTCACCTTCTAAATTATTAAGTAGTATTGACTTTGCTTCGTCCTCTGTGTATCCAGATATTCTTTGTAACTCTGCATTTTGTTCTTGATATAGATTATCTAGTTCATTCTGCTTCTTTACAATATTTTGTTCTCTGCTAGATATACTTTGTTCTTTTCTTTCAATGTTTTCAAGCTTTTTGTCAATTGAATCTTCCTTTTGAATTAATCTGTTCTCAGTTTTTGCTACTTCAGATCTTCTTTCTTTGATTTCTTTTTCAGCTTCAAGTTTGATTTTATGTGCATCTTCTTTTGCTTCTAAAGCAATCTCTTTCTTAACTGACTCTACTTTGTTTTCAGCGTCTAGAATCATATTCTTTGCAATTAACTCTGCGTTTCCAATAGTTTTTTCACTAACAGTTTTTCTAAAAATGTATCCAAGTAAAACACCTATTACAAGTGCGACTATTATTCCAACAATTAATAATATGTACTCATTCATTACTATAACTCCTTTCTTTTTAATTTTGTTTCATGTTTAATATTTAAAGTGTAAGACAGATACAAAGGTATCTGAAATTGTTTAGGAAAATAAAATATTCCCTTTCTTCAGTATATATAAATATACGTAAAAAGTCAAGGATAATAAGTTCGCTCAATATGTTTCAAATTATTATAATCATTGGAAATACAACATTTTACACCAATTGCTTAAGGATTATTCTAAGATTGGCATATGTAAAAATATTTTACTTTATTCACTAACAAGTTTAATTATTCTATTTGCTATCTTATTAATATTCTCTGAAACGTAAGTATCTTCACTTAAAACTATAGGTTCTCCACAGTTTGTTGAGATAAATACATTCTCATCAAATTGAATAATTCCAAGCAAGTCTAACTTAATTTGATTTGTTATAGCAGCAATAGACGGAACAAAGCCCTTAGTCATTAACCCTGCATGTACTTTATTTAATATGTAGTAAATACTATCATTTCCCATTTTCTTCAAAAATGCTTTAGTCGAATCTGCGTCCCTAGCTGCTGAAACATCAGCCTCTGAAACAATAACGCAAAGATCCGTGCTAACCGCTGCAACTTCCAGACCATGTCCCATGCCTGAAGGTGCATCTATAATTATATAATCAAAAAATTGATCTAATCTATCGCAAAGTACTTTCATATGTAATGGAGTAGCTTCCCTATCATCATTAAATGATGAAGAAGGTAACAGAAATAAGCTTTTAAAGCGTTTATCACGAATTAAAGCTTGATTTATGCTGCAAACACCTGTCATTACATCAAGGACATTAAAAACAACCTTGCTTTCTAAGCCTAAATGTAAATCAAGATTTCTCAGTCCCATGTCCATATCTATAAGCAATACTTTTTTGCCTTTTTCAGCTAGAATAGCACCTAGATTACTTGTAAAAAAAGTCTTGCCTGTCCCACCTTTACCAGAGGCGATCAAGATTTTCTTTGCCATACATCTCCTTTTCTTTCCATGTAATAGAGTATAGCACAATTTAATCTAGATTTGACACTAAATCTCCTTAAAGTTTTAACTTCCATATATTTGTATAATTATTTCTAATATTAGTATTTATTTATTTCTATCCTCTACCCATTTGACAGCATAGGAACATACGGGCTCAAACCCTAGGTTTCTTTCATTTGCTATGTTATATGCTCTTTCAACAAGTTTAGAAGCAATACCTTGCCCTCTTAGGCTGTAATCTACAAAAGTTCTAGTTACTTCCATTAAATTTTCTTTAGAGACTGTGTATGTAAGTTCTGCAATAACATCTTTATTTTCATTTTCTAAATATACTCTTCCTTCACTTTCATTAAATTCTTTCATTTTACTCCCTTTTCTATACATTTATACTTAAATTTGCTAAAATATTATATATAGTATATACCCATAATATTAACAAATAAAAAATAATATATTATTACCAATAATATATTATAGTAAACATAGTAAATACACAAAGGAGCAATATGCAACTATTAGAAAAATTGAAATGGCTAAATACATACCTGCTAGCTGAAGCACCTCAGTACAAAGAAGATGCTAATACATATGCTGAGACATTAGAAAAACAAACTGAATTGTTTAGAAGTTTAATTAACCTTAGACATGCCGCCCCTATTTCTAGTGAGTTTATTGAAATTCAAGATGAGGTATTGAAGGAGTTAACACAAATAAAAGGAATTACGGATATTAAAGAGCTTTCCCCAGTAGAAAATCACATTTATCTATGGCAAGGCGACATCACCACTCTAAAGGTCGATGCCATTGTCAATGCAGCCAACAGTGCAATGACGGGCTGCTACATTCCCTGTCATAAGTGTATAGATAATGTTATTCATACTTATTCTGGAGTTCAACTTAGAATCACATGTAATGATATTATGCAAAAGCAAGGGCATCTTGAAGAAACTGGAAAAGCTAAAATTACCCAAGCCTATAACCTCCCTTCAAAGCATATCATTCATACCGTAGGACCAATAATATTTGATAAACTTGAAGAAATTCATAAAGAGCAGCTTAGCAATTGCTATGTAAACTGTTTAGATATTGCAAAAGAAAATAATCTAAATTCTATTGCATTTTGCTGTATTTCAACAGGAGAATTTAAATTCCCAAACGAAGAAGCCGCTGATATTGCTATTTCAACTGTGCACAACTGGTTATATAAAAATCAAAACTATAAAATGGAGGTAATTTTTAATGTTTTCACAGACAAAGATTTCAAAATTTACTCAAGACACTTCTAAAGAACTTCTAGAATTTAAAAAACTATTGAATAATGCAGATGCTGTTTTAATTGGTGCCGGTGCTGGCTTTTCCACAGCGGCAGGTTTATCTTTCGCCGGTCAACGATATGACAATAATTTTGCTGACTTCAAAACATCTTATGGAATAAACGATATGTATTCCGGCAGTTTTTATCATTTTAAAACTAATGAAGAATACTGGGCTTTTATGTCACGAATGGTTAACCTAAATAGGTACACAGACTTTGAAAGTAAAATTCATCAAAATTTACTTTCCTTATTAGATGAAAAAGACTACTTTGTATTAACTACTAATGTTGATCATTTATTTCAAAGAAGTGGTTATGAAAAGAACAGACTTTTTTATACTCAAGGTGATTTTGGCCTCTTCCAGTGCTCACTACCCTGCCATCAAAATACCTATGATAATAAAGAATTAATTCTAAATATGGTATCTAAGCAAAAGAACATGCGTATACCGTCAGAGTTAATACCAACTTGCCCAGTATGTGGTAGGAACATGTCTATGAACTTGCGTAGTGATAGCACTTTTGTCGAAGACTCAGGCTGGCATAATGCAGATTATAGTTATAAGTCTTTCTTGAAAAAACATGAGGATTCTAGATTGCTATTAATTGAAATTGGTGTTGGATTTGATACACCGGGTATTATTAAGTACCCCTTTTGGCAAATTACATATAAAAATTCAAATTCTCAATTAATAGTTATTAACCCATCTGATACAAGAGTTCCTCCTGAGATAAAAAGTAGAACAACCAATTTCTTTTCAACTAATTTTTTGTCTTACTAAATAAGTAATAAGACTTACACTATTGTTAAAATCCGTTGAAAAATACACATAAATTTTAAAATTTACTGTGTTTTATACATTGAAATTTTATTAAAATAGATGTATACTTATATGTATCTATGTGTTTATAGCACTTATACATTTTAATTAGTCATACAACTAGGAGGAAATTATGAAATGTCAAAATTGTAATCAAGATATTACATCAAAATTTTGCCCGTACTGCGGAACAAACAACGAAAACCCACAAGACCAGCCAGTAGAATCATCTGAAGGTTCAACAGCTACTAATGAAAATAATACAATAGTAAATGAATCGACAACTGATACATTTGGTCAAGAAAGCACTACACAAGAACAACCTGTAGATCCTTTCGGTCAGCCAATTAACGCTGAGCAACAAGCTACTGATCCTTTCGGTCAACCAATTAATGCTGGACAACAAGCGGCTGATCCTTTCGGTCAACCAGTTAACGCTGAGCAACAAGCTACTGACCCTTTTGGCCAACCAATTAATGCTGGACAACAAGCGGCTGATCCTTTCGGTCAAGCTACTAGCTCACAACAAGAATCTAATCCTTTTGGTCAAGATGCACCACAAGCAGTTCCTTACTCTGGAAACTCTTACCAAAATACATCTTCATCATACACAGCTGAAAAGCCTTGGTATGCTAAGACATTTGTAATTGTTTTATTCTTATTATTTATTTGGCCTGTAGGTGTAATTCTAATGTGGAAGCAAGCTGACTGGGCAAAGGGCGCTAAAATTGCTGTTTCAATCATAATAGGTCTACTACTTGCAATTTCTATAGGATCATGCGTTTGTACTTCAATGCTTATAGGAAATGAAGATTTCCAAGAAGATTTTGAAGATGAATATACTTCAACTTATGATGATTCAACTTATGAGGATGACTCTTCTACCGATACAGAAGGCAGCTCACTAGTTGTAAGCGATAAAAAATTTCAAACAGAGAATATTATAATCGACTATACTAGTGCTGAGTATTACACCAATGATGATGGAGAAAATATTCTTGTAGTAAAATATAATTTTACAAATTTAGCTGAAGAACCACAAAGTGCTTCTTGGATTGTAAAAGCATATGCATATCAAAACGGTGTAGAAATAGATACAGCTTATGAGTATGATCAACTATTATACCAAAATTCAAGCGACAACATACAACAAGGAGTTACTGTTGAAGCAGCAAGCTACTTTATTCTAACAGATACTACAAATCCAGTTACAGTACAATTATCTGAATACTTCTATTATGATTCAGACGAAGTTCTAGAGATAGAAATTGCACTTGAATAGGTAGTAGCTAATAAAAATTAAATTTAGAACAAATTACATCTCTTTACAATCTTACTCTTTATTTTAAAGGTTCTTTGTAGAGAGATGTTTTTCTATAATAAGAGTATTGAGTATTGCAGTCTAACGAAAAAGGAGTTAGTAAATAATGAAAGAAACACCTGCTTACACGGAAAAAAAAGAACTTCGAGCAAAAATATTACTAGAGAGAGATAACTTACAAGTAAGTTATATTACAGAAGCAAGTGAGCTAATAATTAGAAGTTTAATTAACTGTGAAGAGTATATTAATGCAAGCACCCTTTTTACTTATGTGGATTTTAAAAATGAAGTAAAAACAAAAAATCTCATTGAATATGCACTAGCCACTGGGAAAAGAGTTTGTGTACCACTTTGTCAGGAAAAAGGAGAAATGTTAGCTGTAGAAATTCGCTCATTAGACGACCTAAAAATAGGTACCTATGGAACCCTTGAGCCATCAAAAAAAACACCACTTGTATCCCCCGAAGAAATTGATCTTACCATTATTCCCTGCCTGTGTGCAGATAAAAATGGTTATCGTTTAGGATATGGTGGTGGCTTTTATGACAGATTTTTATCTGAATCTCAATCAACGAACATTTTACTCTGTTTCTCTAATTTCGTGTACTCTAAAGTACCAGTAGAGTCTCATGATATAAAAGTAGATAAACTAATATCTAACAATAAAATATACTCTTTCCTATAGTATTACAGCTTTATTTTAATTCAATATATTCATTAATGCGGTACTTATTTAATTTTTTGCCTTTCTATACCCAGCATTAATTGCATCCTGCTCTGTATCAAATTCAATTAGATTTTTTGAATCTTCCATTTCTTCATAGTCCCTTTGACCTGGCATATGATAAATTTTAGAATTTTTATTTCCTCTTATAGGCTCACCACCGATGAAAGAATCATTAGTGGTATCCTCAAATTCAGTTTCATCTGCTACCCCTTTGCTATTGCCTGTAGTATAGTCAATGTCTATACCAGGCTGAATATTATGCACAAAGACGTTAAAACTTATGCCATCACCTTTATCTTCAACAGAATATGCTTCAATTTGCACACCTTTAGCTACTAAGTCATTTCCCTCATAAACAGGGGTAACTCTGTACATAACATGATTATCTGTTTCCTTTATATAGTCAGCAACCATATTTTCAAAAGGTAGCATTCCTTCTGCATTAAAATATCTAGTACCAGTAATTAGGTTCTTCTCATTATCATTTTCACCAGTTAATTGAAATCCAATAAGATGGCTTCGGTTATAAAGGTATCCTCCTGAAACAGATTCATATTCAATACTGTGCCAACCACTTGGAGAAATATGTGAAATAGACTCCCTCTCCTCTGTAGGCATTAGTGAGCTACCAACTTTTGCAAAAGCTACACCACAGCGGCCTAAACTATCTAAGTCTGAAAACTCTTCAAAAGCTGATTTGTTTATGTCTGACTCAGAAAAGGAAGGAGTGTTCCCATTAATTTCATCGTAAAGGGATCCTGAATAATCATTAACTTCAAGTTCACTCCCTCCCTGTTCCCCTAAAACTGCAGCTTCTTCATTAGCTGCAGATTCACTTTCTTCTAGGCATCCTCCTAAAAACATACACACAATAACTAATACTAAACTTGATATAGCTTTAAATTTTTTCATTCTTAATTTTTCTCTCTTCTTGCCTTAAATATTTTTTTCGTTATTTTTTCGTGTGAACTTCCTTGAAATTCAGTCTCAGAAATCAGTAGAAAATCATTCTCTAAGTCTAGACCTAACTGAAGGTCTAAAGGATATTTTCTATTCCAAAAATAAACTATAAGGTTATTAATTTCACTTTTAAAACCTTTCATACTAACATTTTCGATAAACTGATATTTATCAGTTGTCAGTAAAGGTAAATGAGTAACAGCGTCTATTCCTTCTATATCCTTAAATAAGGACTTAGAAAATTCTGAAATTATGATGTTTTCCGCGCCTACAGACTGAATCATTTCTTCAATTAAAACCCTATCTCGGCTCTGCCTTCTTTTATTAAATAGCATACCTAAACCATCACACACACATACAATTATGTTCATATCAATAGTCCCCTATCTTAATACAAATTCCTAATTATCAAGTAATCCTTTTAACACACTATATATTTTTCCGCCATCACTCTTATATTTCATAGTAAGAGAATTATTAAGGGTTACCTTTTTCTTTCCTAAATTTTCTTCTTTTTTACTTTTTGAAACAATCTTAACAAGCTCCGGTAAGTCTTTAGTTAAATCTTTACCAGTTTTTTCTTTTATCTCACTCATAGAATTTTCTATTTTAACTGCTAAACTTTCTTTAGGCATTTCAGTTAGCCCTTCTAAATTCAAATTTCTTTTAACAGGTACTTCTTTTTGAGCCCAGAAATTAACTACGAAATCAAAACTCTTATCCTTACTTATAATAAAAAATTCTCCCTCAGCATTTTCTGATACTAGATACCCTAGATAGGAGGATAGCTGAAAATCTAAAGCGTTCTTCCCTCCTGCAGTAATGCAGTGATACTCTATTTTAGCAGATGTCTCTGCAAGTTTTTTGTGTGTTTCCATATTAATAGTTGAATTCTTTTCTGAATAGAAAATAATTAGCTCATCATCTTCTTTTAAATTTCCAATACCTACAAATCCTGAATTTGAAACATTTTCTAAATCTACCAAATATATCATTATTACCTACTTCCTTATTTTTCATATTTTGCAAAACTTCCTTTTTCTGCATGTTTTACTTTGTACATAGTCTCATCAGCAAGTTTAAGCATCTCGTTGAAATCAAGCGAATCATCAGGATAAAGCGCGTAACCACCAGATATCCTAATTGGATGTTTTTCTCCATATGGATTCAGCATAAATAATTGCTTAAATTCGTTTTGTAATCTTTGTACCACTATCTCTAAATTATCCGCACTCTCATCTCCATAAAGAAATAGTACAAACTCGTCACCGCTAAGCCTTGCAACAACTTTATTTTCATATTCAACTTGGTTTAGTTTATTTGCAGCTGATTTAATATATTCATCACCAAATGCATGTCCCCAAGCATCATTTACATATTTTAAATTATCAAGATCCATCATAAGCAAAACTGCATGTTTTAATTCA
>CAYJFM010000048.1:0-1584 GCA_964369805.1 uncultured Oscillospiraceae bacterium | reverse complement strand
ATCCTGCTTCTCGAATATACTCGAGACTTCTGTAATAAAAGCTCTTCTGTTATATATCTCTGTTAAGTAATCATAGTCTCGCTCATATATAACAGTGTTTAGCTCTACTATTTCATCTGTTACATCCAAGATAATTCCCCAGTCGCTGGTATCCTCGTTATAAAGCTTTATTTTTAAATACCTAATTTTTGTATCTTTATTTAAAATATAAACATCGTTTTCACCTTCATAAGGATTAGACATTACATTTTTAATATTATCTAAAAACGCTTTAGGGTTTTCTATATCTCCATTTTCATTACATCCATCAATACTAAGTATTTCACACATTTTGCTGGTAACACTTATTTTACCTTCTCTACTTTCATAAATTGCTATAGGAAGATTAACATACTGAAATATTGTAGAAAACTTTCGAGATGATTCACGAACACTTTTTACCATTAAGTTTATATTCTTACTTAGTTCTTCAAATTCAGTTAGTCCTGACCCGTCCATTTTGTATTCAAAGTTACCACTGCTGATTATTTTCATACCATCAATTAATTTACTAATCTCTTTTAAAATAATACGATCTAACATGAAATATATTAAAATAATTATTAGCATTCCGATAATGATACCACTTATGATGACAACAAGAATATTATCCTGAGAAGATTCATAGACTACCTCACTACTAGTAATTACACCAATTAGCAGATCTTGATATTCAACGTATAATCCTACCCCTTCTTCTCCATCAATTTCAGTTTTGTATAATTGATTTGCTACAATCTCATCGGCATTATAATCCAAACCGAGTGAACTAATATCTTTTCCATTTAATTCTTCATTACTCGAACCTAATATTGTATGATCTTTTGAATCTATTGCTAGTATTGTAGAACCTGGAATCGTAGCAAATTTAGAAAAAATATTAACTAACTCTGTTTCTTCCAGAGCATCAAGCAACCTAATCGGCTCCATTCCAATTTGGATAATTCTATCACCGCTTTCGTTCCAAATTGCAAGATACTGCATTTCTTTGCCTTCTGCAGTATTAGGAGTTACATCCTGAACTAGCTTTAAGTCTTTGTCATCTAGAAGAGGCTTAAAAAATTGCATTTGCTCCCCTGAATCAAATGTAAAACCATAATATGCTGGTACTGTACCTGATATGATTTCTCCTTCTGAATTAAAGATATGTATTTCATCAATTTGAAGAAGAGATGCCATATTTTTTAAATCCTCTAAATCATATAATGCACTAGGGTTAGAATCAAGTATATATGAGGCTGCTTCTGCTCTAATTAAATAGTCTTCTTCTAGATCTTTGCCAAGTTCACTTATCTCCCCCTCATTAGAAGATAGTATATCTATAACTTGATCAATCTGAATATTTGACGAGTTAATATAGTTCTCTTCTGCAGAATTAATTTGCAGTAAAGAACTTACAAGTAATAAAACAAAGACACTAGCTATAACAGTAAAAATTAGTCGTTTTATAATATACGGTTTCATTAAGGAATCCTCCTTATCAATTAGTATCTCAAGTTACAGATTAACTTTATCATTACATACTATACTTACTATACTTACTAT
>CAYJFM010000047.1:0-12315 GCA_964369805.1 uncultured Oscillospiraceae bacterium | reverse complement strand
ACAAAGACAGCAGAGAACAGTTTGAGCAAAGAACACACAAAAGATTAATTGACATCAATGGTGCAACAGCTAAAACTGCAGATGCAATTACTAAGCTAGAATTACCAGCTGGAGTAAGCATCGAAATCAAACTATAAGCGAAAGCGAAGGGAACTCCCCTTAGTATGATTGCCACAACGGCAATCCGCTGTAAGAAACATGGAGGTTTTATATGAAAAAATTATTAGGCAAGAAAGTCGGAATGACTCAGATTTTCTTGGAAACAGGAGAAGTAGTTCCTGTAACAGTAATTGAAGCGGGTCCACAAACTGTAACCCAAATCAAGACAATTGAAAACGACGGCTACGAAGCAGTACAAGTTGGATTTGAAGACACTAAAGCTCACAGAGTGACAAACCCACTTAAAGGACACTTCGAAAAAGCTGGAGTTGAAGTAAAAAAACACCTATCGGAATTCAGAATTACTGATGGTGAAACTTACGAAGTTGGTCAAGTGATGGATGTAACAACTTTCGAAGAAGGAAAACTTCTAGATGTTACAGGTATTTCTAAGGGTAAAGGTACTCAAGGTAATATCAAGAGACATGGTCACTCAAGAGGACCTATGTCACATGGTTCTAAACACAAAAGACTAGCTGGAGCACTTTCAGCAGGTACATATCCTTCAAGAGTATTCAAAGGAAATGCTGGACCTGGAAGAATGGGTAGAGAAACAGTGACAGTTCAAAATGTTGAACTAGTAAAAGTTATATCTGAAAGAAACCTACTACTGGTTAAGGGAGCGGTACCTGGCAAAAAAGGTGGCCTACTAGAAATCCAATACGCAGTAAAAGGTCAAGGAAAATAGAGATAGGGAAGGAGGACGCAAGACATGGCACAAGTAAAAGTACTAGACGTGACAGGTGCAGAAGTTGAAACTATTGAATTAAATGATTCAATATTCGGATTAGAGCCTAACCAAAATGCAGTTCACGCAGTAGTAAAGAACTACTTAGCAAACCAAAGACAAGGTACTCAGTCAGCAAAGACTAGAGCAGAAGTACGTGGCGGTGGTAGAAAACCTTTTAGGCAAAAAGGAACTGGTAGACATAGACAAGGTAGCACAACAGACCCATCTCAAATCGGAGGAGGAGTTGTATTTGCACCAAAACCAAGAAGTTACAGATACACACTACCAAAGTCACTTAGAAGACTTGCAATGAAGTCAGCATTATCTTCAAAGGTACTAGAAAACGAAATTATCGTTCTAGACGAACTAAAAATTGATGCACCAAAAACAAAAGAAATGGTTAAAATTCTTAGCAACCTTAACACAGCAAAGAAAACATTGATCATTACAGCTGAAAAAGATGATAACGTAAGAAGATCAGCAAACAATATCCCAGGTGTTAAAACAGCACTTGTAACTACAATGAACGTATATGAAATTATTCACCATACAAACTTCGTAGTAACTAAAGAAGCAATTAAGAAGATTGAGGAGGTATATTCATAATGAGAACCCCTTACGATGTAGTTATTAAACCAATAATAACAGAAAGAAGTGTAGAAGACGCGCACAGCAAAAAATACACTTTCCAAGTAGCGACTGACTCAAACAAAACTGAAGTGAAGCATGCAATTGAAGAAATCTTCGGAGTAGAAGTTAAGAAAGTCAACATTATGAACGTTAGAGGAAAATTAAAGAGACAAGGAAGAACTCAAGGTATGACTGCTGCTTCTAAGAAAGCAATCATTACACTTACTGAAAAAAGTAAAGAAATTGAATTCTTCCAAGGCCTATAATAGGAGGGAGAACGTAATATGGGAATTAAAAAATATAATCCAACCTCTCCTGGTTTAAGAGGAATGACGGTTTCAACTTTTGAAGAAATTACAAAAAGCAAACCAGAGAAATCTCTTACTGTTAGCTTGAAAAAGCACGCAGGTAGAAATACAAGAGGGAAGATCACAGTAAGACACAGAGGTGGTGGTGCTAAAGCTAAATACAGAATCATCGACTTCAAGAGAACGAAAGATAACGTTCCAGGTAAAGTAACAGCTATCGAATACGATCCAAACAGAAGTGCAAACATCGCGTTAATCGTATATGCTGACGGTGAAAAAAGATACATCATCGCTCCAAATAAACTATATGTAGGTGCAACAGTTGTGTCTGGTCCAACATCAGATATTCAAATTGGTAACGCACTTCCACTAGCGAATATTCCAGTAGGTACAATTATTCATAACGTTGAACTTAAACCTGGAAAAGGAGCACAACTTGTAAGATCTGCAGGAAATGGTGCTCAGCTAATGGCTAAAGAAGGCGACTACGCACAAGTTAGACTACCGTCTGGAGAAGTTAGAAAAATTAGAATCGAATGTAGAGCTACAATTGGCGAAGTAGGAAATTCTGAGCATGCTAATATCCAAATCGGTAAAGCTGGTAAGAAAAGACATATGGGTATCAGACCAACAGTAAGAGGTTCTGCGATGAACCCTAACGATCACCCTCACGGTGGTGGTGAAGGTAGAACAGGTATCGGTAGAGTAGGTCCTGTAACTCCTTGGGGTAAACCAGCACTTGGTTACAAAACAAGAAAGAAAAATAAAATGTCTAACAAATATATCGTAAAGAGAAGAAACGATAAGTAGTAGGAGGGAGCACTAAATGTCAAGATCACTAAAGAAGGGTCCTTTCGTAAATAAAAAGCTTCTAAATGCTATCATAGCAATGAACGAAGCTTCAGAAAAGAAAGTAATTAAGACCTGGTCAAGACCGTCAACTATTTTTCCACAAATGGTAGGACACACAATAGCAGTACATGATGGTAGAAAACATGTTCCTGTATATGTTACAGAGGATATGGTAGGCCATAAACTTGGTGAATTCGCACCAACAAGAACATATAAAGGCCATGCCGCTGATAAGAAAAGCAAGTAAGAAAGGAGATTAATAATGAAAGTAAGCGCAACTGCGAAATACGTAAAAATGTCTCCAATCAAGCTTAAACCTGTTGCAGATTTAGTAAGAGGTAAAAACTTAGGAGAGGCACTAACAATTTTAAAATTCACTCCAGGAAAAGGAGCTGAACTAGTAGAAAAAGTTGTTAAGTCAGCTGCAGCTAATGCAGAAAACAACCTGGACATGAATCCAGACGACCTAATTGTTGAAACAATTATTATCAATCAAGGTCCAACAATGAAGAGATGGAGAGCTGGCGCACAAGGTAGAGCGTCAATGATTCTAAAAAGAAGCAGCCACATCAGTGTAACTGTAAGCGATGAGAAGGAGGTTAAGTAATGGGTCAAAAAGTAAATCCTCATGGACTTAGAGTCGGCTTTATTAAAGACTGGGACTCTAAATGGTATGCAGATAAGAAAACATTTGCTGATTGCTTAATCGAAGATACTCAAATTAGAGAGTTCGTTAAGAAAAAACTATATGCTGCAGGAATTGCAAAGATTATAGTTGAAAGAAAAGCTGAAACAGAAGTTAAGGTAATCATCCTTACTGGTAGACCAGGAATGGTAATCGGTAAAGCAGGAGACGGTATCGAAAAACTTAAAGCTGATCTAGCAAAACTAACAGGAAAAAATATTGTAATCGATATTAAAGAAGTAAGAAGAGCAGAACTTGATGCACAACTAACTGCAGAAAGCATTGCACAAGCGCTAGAAAACAGAATCTCTTTCAGAAGAGCTATGAAGCAAGCTATTGGTAGAACAATGAAAGCTAATGCAAAAGGTATCAAGGTACTTGTATCTGGTAGACTTGGTGGAGCTGAAATGGCAAGAGCTGAAAAATATAGTGAAGGTAATGTGCCTCTACATACAATCAGAGCTAACATTGACTATGGTTTTGCTGAAGCTGATACAACTTACGGAAAACTTGGAATCAAAGTATGGATCAACCACGGTGAAGTTCTAGATAAAGGCCTAAAAGGACCATTTGTTGAAGAAGAAAAAAGAGACCGTAGATCGAAAAAAGACGGAGATAGAAAACCAAGAAGAAACAACAACAATGGAGATAGAAAGCCAAGAGCCGACAGATCTAAAAGAGATGAAGCTCCAAGAGCTCCAAAGGCTGCAAATCATAGAATTAAGCCTGCTCCAAAACCAGTTGAGCCAGTTGTAGAAAACGTTGAAACAAATGCAGGAGTTGAAGCTCCAGTTGAGGAATAGACAATAGGAAGGAGGAACGGCCATGTTAATGCCAAAGCGTGTAAAACGTAGAAGAGTATTCAGAGGCAGAATGAAGGGTAAAGCCACTAGAGGCAACACAATCAGCCACGGCGAATTTGGGCTAATTGCTCAAGAGCCAGGATGGATTACTTCTAACCAAATAGAATCTGCGAGAATTGCGATGACAAGATCCGTTAAAAGAGGCGGTAAAGTATACATTAAAATTTTCCCACATAAATCAGTAACTAAGAAACCAGCAGAAGTGCGTATGGGTTCCGGTAAAGGTTCTCCAGAGTACTGGGTAGCAGTTGTAAAACCGGGTAGAGTTATGTTCGAAATTGAGGGCGTAACGGAAGCTCAAGCAAGAGAAGCGATGAGATTAGCATCTCACAAACTGCCAGTTAAGTGCAAAATTGTTCAAAGAGGACAAGAAATAACAGAAGGTGGTGAAGCATAATGGAATTGAAAAAAATGAAGAACATGACAGAACAAGAGCTAAATGCTGAACTGTTAAAGATGAAAAAGGACTTATTCAACCTTAGATTCCAACATGTTACAGGACAGCTTGAAAACCCAATTAAAGTTAGGGACACTAAAAGAAATATTGCAAGAGTTAAAACTCTAATTAGAGAAAAACAACTTGCAGATGTACAAGGTAAGTAAGAAAGGAGGATGAACTATGGCTGTTGAAAGAAATAGAAGAAAATCAAGAGTTGGCATGGTCGTAAGTGACAAGATGGATAAAACTATCGTAGTTGCCCTTGAGGACTCGGCTAGACATTCTCTTTACGGAAAATCTGTAAAAAGAACGAAAAAGGTTAAGGCTCACGATGAAGAAAACCAATGTAACATTGGTGATAAAGTAAGAATTATGGAAACAAGACCTCTGTCAAAAGACAAAAGATGGAGACTTGTAAACATTGTAGAGAAAGTGAAATAGGGGGACGCGAGAAATGATTCAAACAGAAACAAGACTTAAAGTCGCTGACAACTCTGGAGCTAAAGAACTTCTTTGCATTAGAATCCTAGGTGGCACAGGCAGAAAATATGCACACATTGGTGACGTAATAGTTTGTGCAGTTAAAGAAGCATCACCTGGTGGCGTAGTCAAAAAAGGTGAAGTTGTAAGAGCAGTAGTAGTAAGAACAAAAGCAGGAGCTAGAAGAAATGACGGTTCATATGTAAAGTTCGACCAAAATGCGGCAGTAATTATTAAAGAAGACAAAAACCCAGTAGGTACACGTATCTTTGGGCCGGTTGCAAGAGAATTAAGAGATTCAGGATTCATGAAAATCGTTTCTTTAGCACCAGAAGTTCTGTAGGAGGTACAAAATGCGTATTAAAAAAGATGATATGGTAGTTGTACTGACCGGAAAAGACAAAGGAAAAACTGGGAAAGTACTAAAAGCAATACCAAGTGAAGATAGAGTAATAGTTGAAAAAATTAATATGCAAACTAAGCATCAAAAACAAACTAGAACTGCTTCTTCAGAAATCAGACACCAAGAAGGTTCGCTACATGTTTCTAATGTTCAGCTAATTGATCCAGACACTAAAAAAGGAACAAGAGTAGGATACCAAGGCGTTGGTAAAGATAAAGTTAGAATTTCAAAAGCTAGCGGAAAAGCAATTAAGTAGGAAGGAGGAGACGATTTTGACAGCACGTTTAAGAGAAACTTATAAAAATGAAGTTTTTAAAGGTCTTATGGAAGAATTCAAATACGAAAATGTAATGATGGTTCCTAAATTAGAAAAAGTTACGATTAACATCGGACTTGGCGAAGCTAAAGAAAACGCTAAAGCAATGGATGTTGCAGTAGGCGAACTTGCAAAAATTTCAGGACAAGCTCCTGTAGTTACAAGAGCAAAGAAATCAATCGCGAACTTTAAAGTTAGACAAGGAATGCCAGTTGGTACTAAGGTAACTTTAAGAGGCGATGCAATGTATGAATTCGTTGACAAATTCTTTAACATCGCTCTTCCAAGAGTAAGAGACTTCAAAGGAGTGAATAAAAATTCATTCGACGGAAGAGGAAACTACTCAATGGGAATTAAAGAACAACTAATTTTCCCTGAAATTAACTACGATGAAGTAGATAAAATCAAGGGTATGAACATTGTGTTTACAACAACGGCTAATACAGATGAAGAAGCAGCTAAACTGCTAGAACTTCTAGGTATGCCGTTTGAGAAGTAGGAGGGAAAAATGGCAAAAACATCTCTCAAAGTAAAACAGTCTAGAAAACCTAAGTTTTCTACTAGAGCATATACACGTTGTAGAGTTTGTGGAAGACCACATTCTGTACTAAGAAAATATGGTATATGCCGTATCTGTTTCAGAGAACTTGCTTACAAAGGTGAAATACCTGGCGTAAGAAAAGCAAGTTGGTAATCGATGATATTGCAAGGTTTTCGTAAGAAAAAACCAGCAGTGAAAGGAGAATAGCAAATGACAATGACTGATCCAATAGCAGATATGCTAACTAGAATCAGAAATGCCAACATAGCAGCTCATCCATCAGTAGATATCCCTGCATCAAAAATGAAAAAAGCGATTGCAGGAATACTTCTACAAGAAGGATACATCTCAGGCTATGAGGTATTAGAAGAAGGCGCAGAGCCTGAAATCACAAAACAAGGACTAATTAGAGTACAAATGAAGTACGGTTCTGACAAAGAAAGAGTTATTACTGGAATTAAGAAAATTTCAAAGCCAGGTCTTAAAGTTTACGCTAAAGCTGACGAAGTACCTAAAGTACTAGGCGGTCTAGGTGTTGCAATAGTTTCTACTTCAAGCGGTGTAATCACTGACAAAGAAGCAAGAAAACTAGGCGTTGGTGGCGAAGTAATCTGTTGGATATGGTAGGAGGAGAAAAATGTCAAGAATTGGTTTAAAACCTATTAGTCTTCCTGCAGGTGTAGAGGTAACAGTTGATGGTGAAAACAACGTAACTGTTAAAGGCCCAAAAGGCGAGCTACAAAGAAGGATTTCAGATTTAATAACAATTAACTGCGAAGATAACGTAGTTACACTTTCTCGTAAAGGTGAAAGTAAAACAGAAAGAGCTCAACATGGATTAGCAAGAACACTTGTATTTAACATGGTTGTAGGCGTAACTGAAGGATATGAAAAAAGATTAGAGCTTAACGGTGTTGGTTATAAGGCTGAAAAGAAAGGCAACAAGCTTGCACTTTCTTTAGGACTATCACACCCGCTAGAACTTGAAGATCCTGATGGTATTACAACAGAAACTCCAGAACCAACTGTAGTTATTGTAAAAGGAATTAACAAAGAAGAAGTAGGAAACTACGCTGCTAACATTCGTGCATACAGAAAACCTGAACCATACAAAGGTAAAGGAATTAAGTACGCTGGCGAACAAATCAGAAGAAAAGAAGGTAAAGCCGGAGTTAAAGGCTAAAGAAAGGAGTAGAACATGGCAAAAAATAGTAGAGCAAATAAACGTGTTGCAAGACACAACAGAGTTAGACAAAATTTGCAAGGCACTCCTAGCAAGCCAAGGTTGTGCGTTTATAGAAGTCTAAAAAACATTTCAGCTCAAATTATTGATGACGTTAACGGAGTTACACTAGTAGCTGCATCTACAATAGATAAAGAGTTAAGCGCTGAAATTACAAATGGCGGAAATAAAGAAGCTGCAAAGCAAGTTGGAGAAGCGATCGCAAAGAGAGCTTTAGCAAAAGGTATAGAAGAAGTTGCCTTCGATAGAGGCGGGTTCCTATACCATGGAAGAGTTAAAGAGTTAGCTGACGGAGCAAGATCCGGCGGACTGAAGTTCTAACAGGAGGGTAATAGGAATGCTAAATAAAATAGACGCATCCAAGCTGGACTTGAAAGAGACTATCGTAAACATTAGAAGAGTTGCTAAGACTGTTAAGGGCGGTAGAAACATGAGATTCAGTGTCACTGTCGTTGTTGGAGACGGAGAAGGACACGTTGGAGTTGGACTTGGAAAAGCTCAGGAAATTCCTGAAGCTGTAAGAAAAGCTACAGAAGATGCAAAGAAAAACTTAATTTTAGTTCCACAAGTTGGAACAACAATACCACACAGAAACCTAGGTGTATTTGGAGCTGGAAGAGTACTTCTTATACCAGCTGCTGAAGGTACAGGAGTAATCGCTGGATCATCAGTTCGTACAGTACTGGAATCTGCAGGGGTAAAAGATATCAGAGCTAAGTCTCTAGGGTCAAATAACCCAGGAAACATGGCTTACGCAACAATCGAAGGCCTTAAAAATCTAACAACAGTAGAAAAAGTTGCTAGATTAAGAGGTAAAACAAAAGAAGAAATTCTAGGTTAGGAGGACGTATAAAATGGCAAAAATGTTAAAAATCACTTTGACAAAGAGCATGATAGGCGCTTCTCCAAGACAAAGAAAAGTTGTTGAAGCGTTAGGGTTAAAGAAGGTAAATCAATCAGTAGAACTAATAGATAGCCCAGTAACATGGGGATCAATTAAAAAAGTTCCACACCTTCTTACCGTAGAAGAACTGTAAGGGAGGTACTTAAATGAAACTTCATGAATTAAGAAAAGTACCAGGCGCAACTAAAAGCAAAAAAAGAGTAGGAAGAGGTACTGCATCAGGCCAAGGAACAACGGCTGGAAGAGGTAGTAATGGACAAAACTCTAGAAGCGGCGGTGGTACAAGACCTGGTTTTGAAGGGGGTCAAATGCCTCATTACAGAAGAATTCCTAAAAGAGGATTTACAAATATTTGGGCTAAAGAATATGCTGAAGTAAATGTAGAATCACTTAATAAATTCGAAGCGGGATCTACTGTAACACCAGAAATGTTAAGAGAAGCTGGACTAGTAAAGCAAGTTAAAGATGGCGTTAAAATCTTAGGAAACGGCGCATTAGGCAAGAACTTAACTGTTCAAGCTACTAAATTTACAAAGTCAGCAATTGAAAAAATAGAAGCTGCAGGAGGAAAGGCAGAGGTGATCTAAGATGGAGATGCTAAGAACACTTGGCAAAGCCTGGAAAGTCACTGAAATCAGAAACAAAATGATTTTCACACTGCTTATGTTAGTTGTTTATAGAATTGGTTCAAACATTCCAGTTCCAAACATTGACAGAGATGTACTAGCAGAAGCCTTTGGAGATGGAACAGGGTTATTTGCCCTTTTCAATCTCTTTTCGGGTGGAGCATTTAGCAGCTTAACCATATTTGCATTGAGTATCACACCATACATTACAGCATCAATTATAATGCAACTTATGACAATGGTACTACCAGCTCTTGAAAGACTAGCTAGAGAAGGTACTGAAGGAAGAAAAAAAATGGCTCAATACACAAGATACCTAACTGTAGTGTTAGCTCTTGTGCAAGCTATTGGAGTATCAGTAGGAATGTTTAATCAAGCATTAATTGACACTGGATTTTTCTCAGTTGCCCTTGTAGTAATTGTACTTACTGCTGGTACTGCATTCTTGATGTGGTTAGGTGAAAAAATTAATGAAAATGGTATAGGTAATGGTATTTCGCTAATTATCTTCTCAGGTATTATAGCAGCATTACCATCATCTATTAGCCAAACTTGGGTACAACTGGAAGCTGGAGAAATTAGCTGGCTGTCAGTAATCCTATTTGCTCTATTTGCAGTTGTAGTAATTGTAGGGATTATCTTAGTCCAAGAGGGACAAAGAAGAATTCCAGTGCAATATGCTAAAAGAGTTGTTGGCAGGAAAATGTATGGCGGACAAGCTACTCATATTCCATTAAAGGTAAACCAGTCGGGAGTTATACCTGTAATATTCGCAATGGCGATTATGCAGTTCCCATTAACAATCACTTATTTCCTTGATCCGACATCCTCATTTACGATGTGGGTTGAAAAGTGGTTGTCACCAGTTGAGTCTCCAGGAGTGTGGTTTTACTCAGTGTTGAGTGTAATCTTGATTATGTTCTTCACATATTTCTACACATCAGCAACATTCAATCCAATTGAAGTTGCAGACAATATGAAGGCCAATGGTGGATTTATACCAGGAATTAGACCTGGTAGAGCAACAATAGAATATCTATCAAAAGTAATGTCAAGACTAACGCTAGTAGGAGCTATTTTCTTAGCCGCAGTTGCAATATTACCAATGATTGTAGGACAATTTACTTCACTAAACGTGATGTTTGGGGGTACTTCTCTCCTCATTGCTGTAGGTGTTGCACTAGATACAATGAAACAGTTAGAACAGCAACTGTTAATGCGTAACTATCAAGGATTTTTGAAATAGGGGGAAAAATGAAATTAATTTTATTAGGACCTCCAGGAGCAGGCAAAGGTACAGTAGCTGCAAAAATTGTAGAAAAGTATAACATGCCTCATATATCAACTGGAGATATATTTAGGGAAAACATAAAAAACAGTACAGAGTTAGGCTTGAAGGCGAAGTCATATATGGACAAAGGCGAATTAGTTCCAGATAGTCTAGTAATAGAAATTGCATTAGACAGAATCGGAAAAGACGATTGTAAAGATGGATTTTTATTAGATGGATTCCCAAGAACAGTTGATCAGGCAGAAGCATTGACTGCTTATTTAGAAGCAAAGGGAGAAGAATTAGATGCGGCATTAAATATAGACGCACCAAAGGATCTTCTAGTCTTCAGAATAGTAGGAAGAAGAATCTGTAGAACTTGTGGAAAAATATATCATGTTACAAATATGCCTCCTGAAAAGGAAGGAATTTGTAACGATCCATGCGGAGGAGAGCTTTATCAAAGAGCGGACGACGTAGAGGAAACAGTTGCACATCGTGTTGAAGTATACGAAAACCAAACTAAACCGCTCATAGAGTTTTATGAGAAGGTTGGCAAGTTACAAAACATTGATGGTTCTGCAAACTCGGCTCACACATTTGAGCAGGTTTGCGAAATATTAGGTAACTAGCATGATTATAATAAAATCCAAAAGAGAAATAGATATAATGAGAGAGTCAGGTTTAGTAACGAAAGAAATACTAACTAGACTGGAAGATTATATTAAACCAGGCATTAGTACGGCAGATATTGATACATATGTAGAAAATATTATTAGATCAAATAATATGATTCCATCTTTTAAAGGTTATCAAGGATTCCCAGGGAGCATCTGTGCTTCTATAAACGAAGAAATTGTTCACGGGATTCCAAGTAAGAAGGTGATCCTAAAAGAAGGTGATATAATCAGTATCGATGTTGGGTGTACTCACAAAGGGTATGTAACTGACGCTGCAAGAACTTATGCAGTGGGTAAGATAAGCGATGAGGCAGAAAAAATTATTACTTCTGCCAAAGAAGCTTTCTTTAAAGGCCTTGAATTTTGCAAGGTTGGATATAGAGTGTCGGATATATCAAATGCCATTCAAACCAAAGTTGAAGCTGACGGGTTTGGAGTAGTGAGAGAGTTAGTGGGACATGGTGTAGGTCAAAATATGCACGAAGAACCACAAATTCCAAACTATGGAAAACCAGGCCGTGGACCTAGACTACAAGAGGGAATGGTGTTAGCAATTGAACCAATGATAACTCAGGGGACATATGAAGTGGAAACACTACTAGACAACTGGACGATAGTAACAAATGATAGAAAACTGGCAGCTCATTATGAAAATACTGTAGTTATAACTGATGGCGAACCAGAATTATTAACTTTTTAAAAGTACAAAACGAGGTAATAATATGGCAAAAAAAGATGTTATTGAAGCAGAAGGCATTGTAGTAGATGCTCAACCGAATGCAATGTTTGTAGTTAGGCTTGAAACAGGTCATGAGGTACTTGCTCATGTATCAGGAAAAATTAGAATGAACTTCATAAGAATTCTTCCAGGGGACAAAGTAAGAGTGGAGCTATCTCCATATGACTTAACTAGAGGAAGAATTACTTGGAGAGAAAAATAAGGAGGCAAAGATGAAAGTCAGAGCATCAGTAAAACCAATTTGCGAAAAATGCAAGGTAATTAAAAGATCAGGTAGAGTAATGGTTATCTGTGAAAATCCTAAGCATAAGCAAAAACAAGGTTAATCAAGGTTTTAGCGTGTAAACGTTAATATAAGTTAAAAGAACATCCCGTTTATATTGCGCCGATATCGGTTGCGCGACGGAAGATGGGAACAGGAGGAGAATATGGCTCGTATAGCCGGAG
>CAYJFM010000046.1:0-12652 GCA_964369805.1 uncultured Oscillospiraceae bacterium | reverse complement strand
TTTTTATTTTATTGTATATTTACTATAATAGCAGTAGGGCACGTGTTGGACAGACTGGAGCACAATAGCCGCAAGTTATGCAAACAGCATGGTTAACTGCTATATTCCCGTATTCATCTACATACATTGCCTTGTTTGGACATTTATTAAGGCAAGCAAAACAGTGTTCACAGTCGCCTTGATCAATGGTGATTTTCTTTTTACTAATATCTGGCTGAAAATCCTCAGGGAGTTTTCCATCTACAAAGTCTATAGCCATGTCAACTTCCATTGTTTTACCGAATCCAATCATTAGTGAAGCTGCTTCCTTAATGCTTTTAGCATAGTTTAATGATTTCATATAGTTTCCTGTAAGATTTCCTCCTCCAAAAACTTTCATTAAGAAAATCCCTTTCCCTTCACTAGCATTTAACTGAATGGCTTTTTCCATATCTTCTTTTGTTCCTATATCCGCACCATTTCTTATTCCAAGGCTAGAGTAGTTAATTAGCGGAAAAATCACATCTAGATCTTTAACTGTAGCGGCTTCCTTTACTACATCAACATGATGAGTAGATAGCCCTATATATTTTACTTTACCTTCATTCTTTGCTTCGAGTAAGGCTCTCAGAGCTCCTGATCTACTCTTTAAATCTCCATCATGTCTAACTTCATGCATTAAAAAAATATCAAAGTATTCAATACCTAAAGCTTCTAGACCATCATCTATTGCAGCTGTCATCTCAAAGGAACTGCGTCCTAGTGATTTTGAACATATGATAGGCTTATGAGTAGAGGTATCCAAAGCATACCTTATGTAGTCATAAGTTTCATAGTACTCTGCTGTATCTAAAAAGTTAATACCTTTATCCATTGCATGAATTATTAATTTTGCACCTTCTTCTACAGGTAGGTTTAATTGAGTATTGCCAACTGTCAGCACACCAAATCCTATTTCACTTACAAGTAAATCTGTATTACCTAATTTATTATACTTCATAGATTACCTTCTTCCTTTTTGTTTGTTATTTTAAATATAGAATATCAAAATTCAACATATAAATCAAATTGAAACCATCTTTTCCATTGGAAATAGAACGTAAATATGATATAATTTTCTTATGAATTAATAAATTATATGTGAATGAGGTAAAAATGAAAAAACTTGGATTAAATAAATTAAGAGAAATGTTTTATGAATTTTATGAAGGTAAAGAGCACTTTAGGCAACCTAGCTTTTCGCTAATACCAAATGAAGATAAAAGTCTACTTATAATCAACTCTGGAATGGCTCCACTTAAGCCATATTTTTCTGGCCAAAAAACTCCTCCTGCACCTAGAATGGTTACCTGTCAAAAGTGTATTAGAACTGCTGACATTGAAAATGTTGGGTTTACATCACGACATGGTACTTTTTTTGAGATGTTAGGCAGCTTTTCTTTCGGTGATTACTTTAAAGAACAGTCAATTAAATGGGGCTGGGAATTTATTACTGAAATTTTGGAGTTACCACAAGACAAACTATGGGTTTCTGTTTATGTGGAAGACCAAGAAGCCTATGATATTTGGAAGGATATTATTAAAGTTCCTGAAGATAAGATCGTTAGACTAGGCAAAGATGATAATTTCTGGGAAATAGGCGTAGGCCCTTGTGGACCGTGTTCAGAAATTTACTATGATAGGGGAGAAGCACACGGATGTGGATCTAGTGACTGTAAACCTGGTTGTGAATGTGATAGATTTATGGAATTTTGGAATCATGTTTTCACACAGTTTCATAGAGATGCTGAAGGAAACTATACAGATCTTGCACAAAAGAATATAGATACTGGAATGGGTCTTGAGAGATTAGCTTGTATTATGCAAGATGTAGATTCCCTTTTTGCTGTTGATACAATTGCTTCTGTAATTCATGCAGTTGAGAGATTAGCAAAAACTCATTATAACAATGGTGCCCTTGTAGATACTAAGAATGGTGTACCACAACCATCTAAGACTGATATTTCAATTAGAATTATAACAGATCACATTAGGTCTGCAACTTTCATGATTGGTGATAAAATTATGCCAAGTAATGAAAGCCGTGGTTATGTATTAAGAAGGATAATTAGAAGAGCAGTAAGACATGGTTATATGCTTGGGATTAAAGAATCTTTCTTAGCTGGTCTTGCAGCTGAGGTGATTGAAACATGTGCAGGTGCATATCCAGATCTTGAAGAAAATAGAGAATTTATTTTGAAAATAATAAATATCGAAGAAACCAAATTCCATGAGACTCTTAAGCAAGGATTAAATATTATTGAATCAGAAGTAGCTAAGTTAAAAGACTCAGGTAAAACTGTTCTTAGCGGAGAAACTGCTTTTAAACTTCATGATACTTTTGGGTTCCCAATTGATATTACTGAAGAGATAATTGAGGAATCAGGCTTATCTGTTGATAAAATAGGATTTGAAGCTTGTATGACTGCTCAGAAAGAAGCTGGTAAGAAGGATGCAGCTGAAAATGATAGAGCATGGACCATAGACTCAGTTGACTTTGTATTTGATGGTAAAAGTGAGTTTACAGGTTATTCTGAAACAACTGGAACTGCAACAGTTAAAGCAATGTTTTGGGATAGAAAGCCACTTTCAATACTTAATGAAGGGGAGACAGGAAATGTTGTTTTTGACGTTACTCCTTTTTATGCAGAGGGCGGCGGCCAAATAAGTGATATAGGTTTAATATATAGCGATGACACAGAAGCTGAAATTATTGATGTACAAAAATTCCAAGATGTAATTTTCCATACAGTTAAGGTAACAAAGGGTGAGGTCAATCCAAACGAAGAGTTTGAATGTCTTGTAAATAACAGACATAGAAAGTTTACAGCAAGAAATCATACAGCAACTCACATTCTTCACAAGACTTTAAGAGAAGTTTTAGGTGAGCATGTACATCAAGCGGGTTCAAGAGTAACTGACACAGAATTACGTTTTGACTTTTCTCACTATGAATCAGTATCAAACGAGGATTTGATGAAAATAGAAGCCCTTGTAAATGCTCAAATTGACAACTTCCATGAGGTAACTGCTTCAGAGATGTCATTAAGGGAAGCTGTTAAAAATGGAATCATTGCTCAGTTTACTGATAAGTATGGCGACATAGTTAGAGTTATGACAATTGGTGATTATAGTAAAGAACTTTGCGGTGGTATACATGTTACTAATACAGGAGAGATTGGTGCCTTTAAGATTATAAGTGAGTCTGGTATTGCAGCAGGTGTAAGAAGAATTGAAGCGATTACAGGAAGAGCTATCCTTGAAAGACTGGAAGAAAAAGAAAATACCATTTCTGAGACATGTAGCATACTAAAAGTTAAGGAAAATCTACTAATTGATAAAGTAACTAATACAACTGAAACTATTAAGGAACTGAAAAAAAGCCTTGATGAGCTAAAATTAAGTGCACTAGCATCATCTTCAAAAGATATTTTGAAGGAAGCTAAAGAAATAAATGGTATTTCGGTTGTAACTAAGAAATTTAATGGTTATAATATAGACGAGCTTAAGATGATTTCAGATACGTTAAAAGCAGAAACTTGTAACTTGGTATTAATATTTGCTACAATTAATGAAGATAAGGTTAACTTCCTTGTTTCTATAACTGATGATATCGTTTCGAAAGGTTATCATGCGGGTAAAATAATTAAGGAAGTTGCAAAAGTTTGTGGCGGCGGCGGTGGCGGTAAAGCTGATATGGCTCAGGCCGGTGGAAAGGACGCAACTAAGGTCGATGAAGCACTTAAGCTAGCAGAAGAAATTTGTGAAAATGTTGAGAGTTAAATATTTTTATTATATATTAAATATATGGAGGTTAAATTATGGAAAGAAAAACAATGAACACAATTGTAATGAGCCCAGAAAGTCTAAAGGATAAGATAACAATTGAAGAAATACTTAAGCTTGTATACACTGCTTTAGAAGATAGAGGTTATAATCCAGAAGATCAAATTTCAGGCTACCTGTTATCAGGGGATCCTACATACATTACTAGCCATAATAATGCAAGAGCCTTTATTAAACAGTTAGAACGTGAAGATATCGTAGAAGAGCTTGTAAAATCTTATCTGAACAAGAAATAAGCAAAATAAATAAATCATGTAGACGGACTATAATAGTCCGTCTTATGTTTAAGTTAAAAGGCCATAAAGGCTATAGTACAATTTATGTAAAGGAATGAAAATGAAAAAAATAGGATTAGATGTAGGTGATAAGACTGTAGGTGTTGCAATAAGTGATGGCCTTAATTTAATAGCCAATGGCATTACAACCATTGAAAGGGTAGGTATACGAAAAGACACTGGTAAAATATTAGATTTTATTAAAGAGTATGATTGTGATACAGTAGTAATGGGTTTACCGCTAAACCTTAATGGAAGCAACAGTGTTCAAACAGATAAAGTTATTGAGTTTAAAACTATGTTAGAAAATAAATTAAAAAGTTCTGCAATGGGCCATGTAGAAATTGTTTTTGAAGATGAAAGATTTACTACTTTAATGGCTGAAAAAGTTCTTATACAGGGAGATGTACGTAGAGAAGATAGAAAAAAAGTAATTGATAAACAGGCAGCAGTGTTAATACTACAAAGCTACTTAGATAAACTTAATAGATAAGACTTAAAATTAATTATAGCAACCAAAAGGTTGCTATTTATTTTTAGTGAAAAGAGAGTTATAACAGTTATATATACTTTGAACAACTATTCCTAAAATCATAATTTTGGGAATAGTTAAAACGAAAACTTAGATACTACTTAAAATTTTGGTAAATAACTAAGAAATTGCTGATATTTCTTTATAATAGTAGATTTAAAAGAATACAGACACTTTTATACATAGTAAACTATAATATATTATAGTTTACTATGTACTTATTTACACTTATACACTAATAGTTACATCTTAACTATTATAATAACTCTTTAATGCTATTACAGCTACTATTCTTGTTACTATTAAAAAGTTATTTGACACAAGAACTAAAAATTTCTTAAGCATCTTAATTGACCTACAATATTACCTCATAAGTTAGATATTCTAGTATGAATTCTAGTTAATGTATTGCAAATGTTGAAATATCAACGTTTATCATTAGACGTCCTCTATTTTGCGTTTTAAGCGAGTTTTTATAATTTTTGATGTATAGATACCTAAATACTACTAATATTTTAGTCTGCATCTAAGAAATTACCGAATAGGTATAATTAGTTCCATTCCAGGCTTTAAATCTGCAGAACTTATTTTATTTGTTTCTTCAATAATATAAACAGACTTACGCACGTCTACATTTGCATCCATCTCAGATGTAGCGATTTCCCATAATGTATCTCCAGGTTTCACAACATACGTTATATAACTGTCTTTAGAATCAGCTATAGCAAAATCTGCATTGATTACTGTTAATGCGCTGAAAAAGATTATAGCACCAATTATAGCTATAAAGGTAGCAAACTTAAACGTACTTTTGATTCTATAACGTTTTCTAGCAGTAGATCTAACCGCTCTTTGAATTTCTTCTTCTCTAAATTTCTTCATTTCTATAATATTGTTGTAAGTCATTTTATAATCTCCCTTCAAGAACAAATGTTCTTTTTTATATTCTTATTTTATACTTTAAGATTACTTATGTCAATAGATTTAAGAACAAATGTTCTTTTTTATTTAAAAAAATTTCCCAAGCTATGTATTTGCAAGGGAAATATAGGTTATTTATAGTTTTCTTCAGAAACTTTCAGTAGTTAACAAAGATAATTATTATCACTTATTTTTTTTTCGGTTTGTAAAGTAAATTATTATTGCAACTAATGTTAATCCTAATCCACCTAGTAACAACTTAAGATCTACTTCAGGTGCTTCTGTTGTAGTTGATACCTCATCTGCAAAAACACATACAACTGCACTTAGAGAGAAAAATATTGTTAGTATTGTTCTTGTTAAAATTGATTTTTTCATAATTATTCCTTTCTAAATATTCAATATGATGAATTTAAAATTTTCCTGATATTTCAATGACTATATCACGAATTGATTTATTCTCACACTCGATGACATGATCAGCATACTTTTCATATAAAGGCACCCTTTCCTCATATAAATCTTCAAGAGTTTGACCTTTTCTTAAAGTTACACCTCTTTCTGAAAAATCGCCTAGCCTTTCCTTAACTGTATTCAAGGATAATTTTAGGTAAACAATTTCACTATTCTCACCTAAGTGTTTCATAGCATCTATACAGTGACACATACTACCACCTGTAGCAAAAACAGATTTCTCAATATTTACATTTGAAACAATTTTATTCTCAACTGATAGGAATTCATCGATTCCGTAAGTGCTAATAATTTCTTCCAAAAGCATATCTGTTTCTTCTTGTATTAATAGGTCAGAATCTATAAAATGCATTCCCATACGCTTAGCAAGAACAACCCCAACTGTACTCTTACCAGCACCTGGCATTCCAATAAGTACTACATTTGATATTTTAGCCATAGAACATTCACTCCTTAAATATTATTATAATCCAAGTTAATTTTATTAGAAAAAAGGTAGCTAATAATATAGCTACCTTTTAAATTTATCATTTTACGATGACTAACCTCTAGCATCTAGTAATGCTTCAGCGTTATCCCATTCTGCAATGATTTGTGGAATTACCTTGTAAAGGTCTCCTACGATTCCATAATCAGCTACTTCAAAAATTGGAGCATCTGGATCTTTATTGATTGCAACGATAATGTCAGAAGACTGCATACCAGCTAGATGTTGGATAGCTCCTGAGATACCACAAGCAAAATAGATTCTTGGGCTTACTGTTGTACCAGTTTGACCAACTTGGTGTGAATGGTCAATCCATCCAGCATCTACAGCTGCTCTTGAAGAACCTACAACACCACCAACTTTGTCAGCTAGTTGCTTAATAACTTCGAAACCAGCAGCATCGCCAAGTCCTCTACCACCTGAGCAGATGATTTCAGCATCTGTTAAAGAAACGATTTCTTTAGCAGATTTTACGATTTCAACTACTTTAGTTCTGATATCAGCTTCTGTGATCTTAGCTTCAAATTTAATTAACTCACCTGTAGCTCCACAAGCTGCTTCTCTCTTTTTCATAACTCCAGGTCTTACTGTAGCCATTTGAGGTCTTGTTTTAGGGCAAATGATTGTAGCCATTAGGTTACCACCGAATGCAGGTCTAGTTTGTTTTAGGCCTCTATCTGTGTCTGCTCTGTCAAGTTTAGATGTGTTGCATGTTGTGTATTTTTCTAAGTAGTCAATGTAGCTACCCATCTCTACGTCTAGTTTTGTACAGTCAGCTGTAAGCCCTGTGTCTACTCTAGCTGCAACTCTTGGTGCTAAGTCTCTACCAATGTGAGTAGCTCCGAAAAGTACGATTTCTGGTTTATATTCAGCAATAGCTTGCTCACAAACATTTGTGTAAGCATCTGTTGTGAAGTTTTCTAGTAATGGGTTATCAATTTGATAAACTGAGTCAGCACCAGCTGCGAATAGGTCAGAAACTAGGTGATCTGTATCATGTCCTACTAGTAGCGCGCAAACTTTTGAGTCATCGCTGATTTCTCTTGAAAGTCTATAACCTTCACCAAGTAATTCAAGAGAAACATCCATAAGTTTTCCTGCTCTTTGCTCAGCGTAAACCCATATATTTTTATATTCACTAAAATTTGTCATTGTTTTACCTCCTAAATTAATTGCTTACCCTTAAGGCCAACTAATAAGTTCTCAGCTTGCTCTTTTGGGCTATCTCCTTCAACCATTTGACCTTTGCCTTTAGGTTTTGGAGTAAATGATCTAAATACGTTTGTTGGAGAAGCCTTTAGTCCTACGATTTCTCTATCAACGTTGATATCATCAGCATTCCATGTAGGGATTTCTGCTGAAACTGCCTTCATGATTCCTGCTACGCTCATGTATCTTGGAGTATTAAGTTCCTTGATAGCTGTTAGTAGGCAAGGAGTTTGGATTTCAATAACTTCATATCCATCTTCAAGAGCTCTTTCAACTGTAATTGTTTTCTTATCATCAGAAAGTTTACAGTCTTGTACATAAGTTACTTGAGGGATATCTAGTTTTTCAGCAAGTTGTGGTCCAACTTGTGCTGTATCTCCGTCAATAGCTTGACGTCCAGCAAAGATTAGGTCATAATCGCCGATTTTCTTTACTGCTGCTGTTAGAGCATTTGAAGTAGCCCAAGTATCTGAACCACCTACAGCTCTATCACTAATTAGGATGCAGTCATCTGCTCCCATAGCAATACACTCAACAAGCATTTCTTTTGCTTGAAGTGGTCCCATTGATAGTACTGTGATTGTTACGTCTTCATACTGATCTTTAATTCTTAGAGCTTCTTCTAGAGCATTAGCATCATCATGGTTTAAGATGCTTGGTACACCATCTCTAATTAGAGTACCAGTCTCTGGATTAATTTTGATTTCATTTGTATCAGGCACTTGCTTTGCACAAACTAATATTTTAAAAGCCATTTATATATCCTCCTCTTATTTACCGAATACTGATGCAGCGATTACGATCTTTTGAACTTCTGAAGTACCTTCATAAATTTCAGTGATCTTAGCGTCTCTCATCATTCTTTCAACTGGATATTCTTTAGTATATCCGTATCCACCGTGAAGTTGTACACACTTAGTTGTTACGTGCATAGCTGTTTCAGCAGCAAATAATTTAGCCATAGCAGATTCTTTGCTGTATGGTAGTCCATTTTGCTTTTTGTCTGCTGCTTGGTATACAAGAAGTCTTGCAGCTTCAATTCTTGTAGCTAGGTCAGCAACTTCGAATTGTAGAGCTTGCATTTGAGAAAGTTTTTTACCAAATTGTTTTCTAGCTTTCATGTAGTCTAAAGTCACGTCAAGAGCACCTTGAGCGATTCCTAAAGCTTGTGAAGCAATACCAATACGTCCACCATCTAGAGTAGAAAGTGCAACTTTAAAACCTTGTCCAATTTTACCTAGAAGTCTATCTTTTGGAAGTTTTAGGTTTGTGAATACAAGTTCTGTTGTTGAAGATGCACAAATACCCATTTTTTCTTCAGTTTTTCCGATTTCAAAACCTTCATCACCTTTTTCAACGATGAATGCAGAAATACCACCTTTTGTTCCTTTTGACTTATCTGTCATAGCAACAACTACGAATGTCTCAGCATATCCACCATTAGTGATGAAAACTTTAGCTCCATTTAGTAACCAGTGATCACCCATGTCTTCTGCTTTTGTTTGTTGTCCACTTGCATCTGTTCCTGCATTTGGCTCTGTAAGACCGAACGCGCCTAATTTTTTTCCGCTTAGTAGGTCTGGTAAGTACTTCATTTTTTGTTCTTCAGTACCCCATCCGTAAATTGGCCATGCGCAAAGTGATGAGTGAGCTGAGCAAATAACACCTGTTGATGCACAAACTCTTGATAGTTCTTCTACTGTAATAGCATAAGAAATATAGTCTGCACCTGCACCACCATATTTAGCTGGGAATGGAACTCCTAGCATACCTAGATTTGCCATTTTTTCTACGTTCTCAACTGGAAATCTGTGTTCTAGATCGATTTCTGCTGCGATAGGTTCTACTTCGTTTACAGCAAACTCTCTTACCATTTTCCTAACGAGTTCTTGCTCTTTGGTTAGTTGAAAATTCATGTAACTGCCTCCTTATTGTAATTCTCAATAAATAATATTTACTAGTTTATATTTCACCTTAATATATAAAAATCTATCGGTGAAAAAATATTCTACCCTCTAAATATAACACTTTGTGAACATAATATCAATAAGAACTTATAAATATTTTGTGTTTTTTTCATACAATTTATTACAATTAATTCAAAATAGCAAACTAGTGTCATGTGAATATAAACATAGTACTTTTATTATTTTCCTATTAAATATTGAAAGCTAATAATATAGTAAAATAGTTATATTATCACCCTACAATTGTTCTTATTAGTCTAAAGCAATGAAGTTAAATTTTATATGTTAATTTTACTTTAGTAGTCAACATTTAAAACCCTAAACAAAGGCGGTAAAGAAATTGATTCTCTACCGCCGCGATAATTCTATATTATATCTTTGCTATATTTTAGGTTTTATATCTACAAGTTCAGACCCTTTTATAGCTTCTTCAATTAATATCTCAGAATCCAATTTATCTTCCGACTCAATTAACCTTGCTACCTTAGGCTTAGTTGTTGGATGTTTTGGTAAAAACACTGTACAGCAGTCCTCATTTGGTTGAATGGATGTTTCAAAAGTATTAATTTTTCTTGCAATATCCATTATTTCAACTTTATCCATTGCAATAAGTGGGCGAAGTACTGGTATTTTAACTGCATCATTTGTAGCAATAATAGATTCAGTTGTCTGGCTAGCGACCTGTCCAAGACTTTCTCCTGTAATCAAAACCTGTGAACCTGATTTTTCTGCAATTTTTTCTGCAATTTTCATCATGAACCTTCTAATGTGTATAGTTGTATCTTCATCACCACATTTTTCAACTATCTCTTCTTGAATAGGAAGTAGGTTAACCATATGAACTTTGAAGCCACCCATATACACAGCTATAATACCAGCAAGATCTTCCACCTGTTCTCTTGCCTTTAAACTTGTATAAGGGTATGAATGAAAGTGCACAGCCTCTATCTTCATGCCACGTTTACCCATTAAGAAACCTGCAACCGGGCTATCTATGCCGCCGCTAAGAAGAAGCATCCCCTTCCCAGTTGTTCCAAGAGGCAAGCCTCCTTGCCCTGTAATCATTTCTTCATATATATATGTGACTTCTCTTCTCAAGTTTACATATAATAGTACATCTGGATTATGGACATCTACTGACACTTTCTGAGTTAGCTTTCCTTCAGAATCTTTTATATTACAGTTTTTTAGAATTTCACCACCAATAAGCCTTGCCATTTCAGGTGACTTTATTGGAAAGTTCTTATCAGCTCTTTTAACCTCGACCTTAAAAGTTAATCTGCTTTTATTTGAATTTGACATAAGGTTATTTATATATTTTACTGTTTCTTCATATATATCTTCCATCGTAGATTTTGTTTCCACTGCTGGGCTAATAGATGCTATTCCGAATACTTTTAAAATTTCTTCTGTTATTTCTTGTTTATCTATATCTTTATCAGCTCTAACAAAAACTAATCCCTCTTGCCTTACTACAGAAACCTTCGCTCCATTTTCTCTTCTTTCCTCTGCAGTACCAATAAATTTCCTAAGCAGCTTCTTTAATCTTTCTACCAGCATCTTCTCAAAATATGGTTTATTTTGACCCTTAAGTGACGCCTCACCAAATCTAACTATAAATATGTTTTGCTCGTTCATATTAATCCTTTCATATTATAATCACTTATTTCCTAAGCTTGTTTAACTTTCTCATTCTAGTTATATGCTTTTTTAACGCATTTACTACGTATTCTACTTCCTCATATTCATTTAGAGCTCCAATACTAAATCTTATTGCACTTTCAATTTCTTCATCATTTAGTCCAATCGATTTTAATACATGAGATTGCCCTTTCTTATTTGACGAGCAAGCTGATCCTGTTGAAATGTAGATACTGTCTTCTTCTAATAAGTGAAGTAGTACCTCTCCTCTTATTCCCTCAAATGAAATATTTAAAATCTGGGGAGCTCCTTCTAAAGGCGAATTAAGTTTAGCCCCTTCAATTTCGGACAAAATCCTTTCTTGTAGATAGTTTTTGATTTTCGAAATTTTTTCTACATCAACATTTACTTTACAAGCATTTCCAAAACCTATAATTCCAGCAACGTTCTCCGTTCCAGGCCTTATGCCTCTTTCTTGTCCCCCTCCAGTTAACACAGCGGGTAGATTTATGCTTTCTTTGCAAAGTAGTGCTCCCACACCCTTTGGACCGTGAATCTTATGTGCACTTAAAGATACTAAGTCAACATTTGCTGTAGGTATTGGAATTTTCTTAAAAGATTGTATTGCATCTACATGAAAAACTATCTTTTTTTCTTTGCTTAAAACTTCATTATGCATTTTAATTATTTTTCCGATTTTTTCTATGTCAGAAATTGAACCTATTTCATTATTAACATGCATAATTGAAACTAAAGCAACATCTCCCTTTGCTAGCACAGCCTTTAATTGACTTAAATCTATGGTGCCGAATTCATTCACATTTAAATACTCAGTGTCCCAGCCATCCTTCTCTAAATCCTTAAAAGTCTCTATTGTTGCAGGATGCTCAATGACAGTAGTAACAAGCCTTTTAGCTACACGCCTTTTACTTTTAGCCACACCTCTAATTGCAAGGTTGTTGGCTTCACTTCCAGATGCTGTAAAAATAACACCTTTTGCTGTAAAGCCTACGGCTTCAGCTAAGCTCTCTCTAGCTTCCCGTATTGCTTTTGAACTTTCAAACCCTAACTTATGAAGAGAACTTGGATTGCCATAATTGCTTTCCATAACTTCTATCATTTTTTCTGTAACAGTCGTGTACTGCTTTGTTGTTGCACTATTATCTAAATAACTAATCATTTTTACCTCGTTAATTCTTTACCTATCTTTTAGTTTATCACAAAATAAAGAATAATATAATATTTTTCAAATAAATAGAGCTGCAAAATTAAATTCTGCAGC
>CAYJFM010000045.1:0-13090 GCA_964369805.1 uncultured Oscillospiraceae bacterium | reverse complement strand
GCGTAGTATAATAAAGTATATAATTGCTCATTAATGTATTATATCTCATTACTCTATTTTTTTAAAGGGATTTTATCAAGTATAAAATAATACCTCTTTACAGGTTTACCTACCCCCTAGAAAGCAGCACTACGCACTCACAGTGTTTTGTATTAGGGAAGTTATCAAAGGGTTTAATGTATTTCACATTATATCCATGGAACTGTAAATAATAGAGATTTGCTGCCATTGTCTTAGGATTACATGAAATATAAGTTATTTCTTTAACTCCAAATGCAATGATTTCATCAATGGCTTTTGGCTCTATTCCCATTCTTGGAGGATCAACCACAATCATATCTGGCTTGTCAAACTCAGTATTTTTAAGTACTTTAAATACGTCTCCAGCTACAAACTCACAGTTATCTAGTCCGTTAATCTTTGCATTAACCTTTGCACTTTCAATTGCATCTTCAACTATATCTATACCTATAACCTTTTTTGCTTTGAGAGCTAAGGCTTGACTAATTGTTCCAGTTCCACAGAACAGGTCAAATACGGTCTTATTTGCAAAGTCTTCTGGCAGTGATAATGCAGTTTGGTATAAATTTTCTATGGCATCTATATTAGTTTGGAAGAATGAAAATGCACTAACCTTAAATTTTAAGCCCATAATTTCTTCCATATAGTAGTCTCTACCTGACAGTATTCTTAGCTCATCACATGAAACCGCATCTGCTAAGTTGTCATTAATTGTTCTAAGAACTCCTACCACTTTTATGCTTTCATCTTCAAACTTTAAGCTTTCTATTCTCTTCAGGAATTCAGCTTCATCAAAAACAAACCTATGTCTGTTTTCATCAGTTATAATTTCTTTGCTAAAATCAGATTCATCACTTGCTGTTACAATGTTAATTAGAAGCTCTCCTGTCTGAACACCTTTTCTGACAATAAGGTTTCTAAGAAGCCCTCTGTGGTTTTTCTTATGGTACTTAGTGTAGTTTTTTTCTATGGCAAAGTCCAAAACCGTTCTAAGTATAAGGTTAAACTCTTCAGAAACTAGCTGACAATGATCAACAGTAATAATAGAGAGAAAATTCCCTTTTTTGTGCATGCCAAGTGTCAACTCTCCATCTTTAGATAAGTCTCCAAAGGTATACTCCATCTTGTTTCTATATTGATAGGTCTTAGGGCTTGGTTCAATTGGCTGAAAGTTGTCATATATAACTCCCTTATCCGCAAGATACTCCTTTACTTGATTTTCCTTTAGTTTTAATTGCTTCTCATATGGCATATCTTGATATATGCAGCCTCCACAAAATTCATCGTGAATGCAAACTTCTTCATATTTTATCTCGTTTAAACTAGTCTTTTGGTTCATTTTATCTCCTACTTTAAGGTTTACCGTAACAAATTTCCGTAAACCATCTATTGCTATCCATTAAAATTTCAATACTTTTTATTTAGTATATCCATACTTTAAATAAAATTCTTTCTTAAACTCTAAGAATCTATCTTGCTCTATGGCTTCTCTCACGCCCTTCATCATATTAACTAAGAAGTGTATGTTGTGATTAGAAAGCAGCATTGAAGATAGGATTTCATTACATTTATATAAATGTCTTAGATATGCACGGCTATAGTTTTTGCATGTATAGCAGTCGCACTCTGGGTCAAGTGGGCCAAAGTCTCTCTCGAATTTCGCGTTTTTAATATTCAGCTGTCCATATGTTGTTAGTGCTGCTCCATTTCTTGCATTTCTTGTAGGAAGTACACAGTCGAACATGTCAACCCCTCTTTCTACACCTTCAAAAAGATGATCTGGAGTTCCAACACCCATTACATATCTAGCCTTGTCATCAGGCAAAAGATCTACGGCATAGTCAAGCACTTCATACATAATGTCTTTTGGCTCACCTACGCTAAGTCCGCCAATTGCATATCCTGGAAGGTCAAGTTCTAGTATTTCAGCAGCGCTTTGCTCTCTTAGGTCTTTGTACATGCCACCTTGCATAATTCCAAATAATGATTGCTCTTCTATATTTTTGTGAGCATCTTTGCATCTTTTTAGCCATCTGGTTGTTCTCTCTAGAGAGTCCTTTACATATTCCTTGGTTGCAGGATATGGCGCGCACTCATCAAAGGCCATTATTATATCTGAACCTAAGGCGTTTTGCACTTCCATAGATTTTTCTGGTGAAAGCATATGATAAGATCCATCAATGTGAGATCTAAACTTTGCGCCCTCTTCAGTGATTTTTCTCATATCTCCAAGACTAAATACTTGGAAACCACCACTGTCTGTAAGAATTGGCTTATTCCAGTTCATAAATTTATGAAGACCGCCTGCTTCCTTTATTATTTCATGTCCTGGTCTTAAGTAAAGGTGGTATGTGTTTGACAGTATTATCTCTGCGCCCATCTCTTCTACCTGCTCTGGTCTTAGAGCCTTAACTGTGGCTGCAGTTCCAACAGGCATAAAAACAGGTGTTTCTATAGTTCCATGAGGTGTTGAAATTCTACCTCTCCTAGCTTTTGAGTTCTTATCTTTTTTTATTAATTCGTAATTTACTGCGTGTTTCATTTTTATCTCCTATACCAAGAACATGCTATCGCCATAGCTAAAAAACATGTATTCTTTTGAAATAGCTTCTTCATATGCCCTCATCACACCTTCTTTGCTATAAAAAGCCGATATAAGCATTATTAGTGTTGATTTTGGAAGGTGATAATTAGTAATTAAGCTTCCTACAATTTTAAATTCATATCCAGGATAAATAAATATTGAAGTTTCTCCAAATCCAGCCTTTACTTTATATTTATAATTATCCTCTTCACTCAAGCAGGCTGCAGACTCTAATGTTCTAACCGAAGTAGTCCCAACGGCTACAACACGGCCACCAGCATCAATAGTTTCATTAATCATAGCTGCAGAAGCTTCTGGCACTTCATACTCTTCAAAGTGCATTACATGTTCCTCTACAACATCAACCTTCACAGGTCTAAAGGTTCCAATGCCTACATGTAGTGTAACGTAGCAAACCTTAATCCCTTTTGCTTTTACAGCCTCTAGTATTTCATCTGTAAAGTGCAGCCCTGCTGTTGGAGCCGCAACAGACCCCTCATTTTTACAATAAACGGTCTGATACCTTTCGTTGTCAGTATCTGTACTCTTTCTCTCAATATAGGGAGGCAGAGGCATAGAGCCTACCTCTTCAAGCCTTTCCATGAATATTCCATCATAAATAAACTCTACAATCCTAGTACCATCGTCTCCATAATCTAATACCTTACACTTTAGATTATCTGCAAAGATAATTACATCCCCTGGCTTAACCTTCTTACCAGGCCTAACCATAGACTGCCAAACATCACCCTTAATCTTCTTTATTAAAAGAAACTCAATATTTGCCCCTGTTGCTTCTTTTTTACCAAAAATTCTTGCTGGAATTACTTTAGAATTATTTAAAACCAAACAGTCACCTTGGCCTAAATGCTCAATTACATTATAGAAATGTTCATGAGAAATTTCGCCAGTCTTCCTATCTACAACCATAAGCTTACTATGGTCCCTTTTCTCTGCTGGGCTTTGTGCTATTAATTCTTCTGGTAAATTATAATCAAAGTCTGCTACCTTCATATGTCTTCCTTTCTAAACCTCGTCAGCTCTTTCTTTGTCTGGCTCTTTATATAAATGCATTAAGTTCAGGTGTTCATAAGCTGCTTTCGATGCAACTCTTCCCTTTGGAGTTCTATACATAAATCCTGCCTGTAATAAAAATGGCTCGTAGGCGTCTTCAATTGTAATTCGCTCTTCACCAACAGAGGCTGCTATAGTGTCAATCCCAACTGGTCCACCAGCAAATTTTTCAATTATTGCTGCAAGAACTTCTCTATCTAAAGTCTCAAGGCCTTCCTTATCAATGCCAAGTGCATTTAAAGCCTTATCTGTTATTTCTACATTGATATTTCCATTTCCCTGCACCTGCGAAAAGTCTCTAACCCTTCTAAGTATTCTGTTCACTATACGAGGTGTGCCTCTTGACCTCTTTGCTATTTCAAGTAGGGACTGCTGATCAATTTCAGCACCCATTATTGTTGCCGACCTGTGAGCTATCTTGCAAAGCTCATCATTTCCGTATATTTCAAACTTGCAAATTACTCCAAACCTATCTCTAAGTGGCGCTGAAAGGCTACCTGCCCTTGTAGTTGCACCAATTAAAGTAAACTTTGCAAGGTCTAGTCTAATAGATCTTGCTGAAGGCCCTTTGCCTATAATTATATCTAAGGCATAGTCTTCCATCGCTGAGTATAGTATTTCCTCCACCGATCTATTTAGTCTGTGTATTTCGTCAATAAAAAGCACATCGTTTTCATTTAAGTTAGTAAGTATTGCAGCTAAATCCCCTGCTCTTTCTATTGCAGGCCCAGATGTAATTTTAATATCTGTGCCCATCTCATTTGAAATAATTGACGCCAAAGTAGTTTTTCCAAGACCAGGAGGTCCGTAAAATAATACGTGGTCCAGTGGTTCATTTCTCAGCTTTGCAGCTTCAATAAAAATTTTCAAGTTTTCCCTAGTTGTCTGCTGTCCTATATAATCATCTAACGCCTTTGGCCTTAAACTGTTCTCTGTCCTATCTTCAGCCCCAAACTCTTTGCTTGTAAGCCTTTCATCATAATTGTCCATTTCCATATACATCCCTTTTTCTTATCAAGTAAAGCCTTATAGTTACTATTGTAGTTAATTATTAAATTACATTTTATAATGCATTCATAATACCTTTTTTAAAACATCTTTTTCAAAGCTTCTTTAATTATTTCTTCTGAAGTTTTACAGTCTTTACTGATTCCCATTACACTTGCTCTAGCTTCATTTCTTGAATACCCAAGTGCAACTAGGGCATTTACTGCCTCCTCTTTAATATCAGAAGAAGGTATCACCATATCATTTGCTATAGCCACCTCTGCCATATTCACTGAGTTTTTAACCTTATCTTTAAGGTCAAGTATTATCTTTTGTGCAGTTTTCTTCCCTATACCTGGTGACTTTACTATAGCATCAACATCTTCGAAGGCAATTGCTGCCTTTAAGTTTTCTGTACTTAGTGTAGAAAGTATAGATATGCCAGCCTTCGCTCCAACACCATTTACAGTTATTAGCTTTTTGAACATTGATAGAGACTCTCTATTATTAAAGCCATAAAGTGAAATATCATCTTCCTTAACAGCCATATAGGTGTAAACCATTAACTCTTCGCCATCATGCTTATTGAAGAAGCCACTTGTTACTGGTACAAACACTTCATATCCAATACCTGCTACTTCAACGCAAATTGAAGTTTCATTCTTCTCTGCTAGGGTTCCTTTTAAAAAATGTATCATCTCTATTTCCTTCCTAATTGACTCTGTATCCTGTTATTTGAATTTAATGAATGTCCATGACATATGGCAGCACCAAGGGCGTCTGCAGCATCGTCAGGCTTTGGAATCTCAACTAAATTCAAGATTGTTTTTGTCATAATTTGTACCTGCTTTTTCTCTGCCCTACCATAGCCAACAAGTGCGACTTTTATCTGAAGAGGTGTATATTCACTGATTGGTATTCCTGCATTTACACAAGCCAAAACACCAACCCCTCTGGCTTGGCTTACATTAATTACTGTCTTACTATTTGTATTGAAAAAAAGCTCTTCAATAGAAACATTGTCTGGCCTTGTCCTTTCAATTATTTCACTTAAAGAGTCATATATAATCTTTAGCCTCTCTTCCATAGGAAGGTTTGCTTCAGTTGTAACAACCCCGTATTCGACAGGCTTGAACTTATTTCCAACCATGTCTACAACCCCATACCCGAATATTGCATAGCCTGGGTCTAAACCTAAGATCCTCATTTATATCTCCGTTCTTTTCTTAATTGTCCAATAATTATACCATACAAACATATGTTTGTAAAATGAAACTATATGCAACTTATGTGAAAATTTATTCATATTTTTCCTAAATACTTGAATTTTTATACTTAAAATTATATACTATATACAATGTATAAAAATAAATTTATGTAAAAAATAATTCATGAGAAAATGAAGTAAATTAAAAGGAGGCTAGCTATGAGACATTCAAGACAAAAGAAAATACTTGAGCTTATTGGCAAGTTTGAAATCAGTAAACAAGAGGATATTACAGCAATGCTAAAAGAAGCAGGCTTTGATGTAACTCAGGCTACTGTATCTAGAGATATTAAAGACTTGCAGCTAATAAAGGCCTTAGGTGAAAATGGAAATTATAAATATGTAGAACCAAATAACGTTTCTTCCCCTGTATCTAGTCGTTTTTTAAACATTTTTAAAGAAACGATTAAATCTGTAGATGTTGCTGAAAATTTGGTTGTAATAAAAACCCTAACTGGTTGTGGAAGTGCAGCAGCTGAAGCCTTAGATAATCTAGGCTTTAAAGGTATAGTTGGCACAATAGCTGGTGATAATACAATATTTGTAGCTGTTGAATCGGCTGACGTTATTCCTGATTTAGTAGATCAATTAAATACATTAATTAAGTAAATTCATATGAGATTAAATAGATTTATATGTAATGAATAAATAGCATATAATATCTAAGTTATTTAGCGAGGTAATTATGATAAGACATATTAGTATTAAAAACTTTGCAATAATAAAGAATATAAACATAGACTTTTCCATAGGTTTCTCTCCAATCACTGGGGAGACAGGTGCGGGAAAGTCTATTATTATTGAAGCCATAACTATGGCCCTTGGCGGAAGAGCAGATAAGACTTTTGTTAGAACTGGTGAAAATAAAGCAGTCATCCAGCTTGTCTCAGAAGTAGATGGCGAAGAGACAATCCTCTACCGTGAGATTTCAAAAGACGGTCGAAGTATTTGCAAAGTAAATGGTGAAATCGTAACTTTAATGCAGCAAAGAGAGTTTTCTAAGCAAATTGCTGATATCCATGGTCAATACGCCCACCAATCTCTATTAGACTGTGAAAGCCATATCACTTTAGTAGATGACTTTATGGCAGACCAACTTTCAGAAGCTAAGAGCACTGTCTCTAGACTCTTCTTTGAATATAGCAAAAAGACAAAGGACTTAAACTCTTTTCTTTCTTCAAAAGATGCTGATGAAAAAGAGAGAGATTACTTAGAGTATCAACTTGGAGAGATAGAAAAAATTAACCCTCAAGCAGATGAAGATATTAGTCTTGAAGAGGAAATAAGAGTTTTAGAAAATAGAGACTCCATTTTTTCTTCATTAGATAGTTCATATCATATTATGTATGAAAACGAACAATCCCTACTAGGCGAGCTTATGTCAATTACCAGAAATCTTGAATCTATAAATGGCATCTATGAGCCTTCTAAAGAGCTACACGCAGAGTCACTTGATATCTACTATAGACTTGAAGCCTTAGCTCATTCAATTAGAGAAAGTAAAGATCAGCTTCCTGATTCATACGTTTCAATTGACGAGCTTATTAACAGGCTAGAATCAATTAACACCTTAAAAAGAAAGCACGGCGGAAGTCTTAATAATGTATTAGAATTTAAAGAAAATGCTACCCTCACCCTTTCCACTTACGAAAATCGTGAAGAGCATTTGGCAACTTTAGAAAAGGCTGTAAAACTAGCTGAAGAGGAGCTAAAGGCAGCTTGCATAGTCCTTTCTAAAGAGCGTAAAAAAAAGGCCAAGATTCTTGAAGAAAAAATTTCAACAGAGCTCATTGATTTGAATTTCAAAGATGGAGGTATAAAGATTCTCTTTACAGAGAAAGATAGCTATAGTGAAAATGGAATTGACCTTGTTGAGTTTTTAATAAAGACAAATAAAGGTGATACCTTCAAGCCTTTAGCAAAAATTGCTTCAGGAGGTGAAATTTCAAGAGTAATGCTAGCTTTCAAAAAGATTGTAGGAGATTATGACAACATCCCTACCATTATTTTCGACGAAGTAGATACTGGAATAAGCGGCCAAACAGCCAGTGTTGTAGGCAGGAAGCTTCTTGAAATCGGAAAGTCTAGACAGGTAATTGCTATAACCCATTTACCTCAGGTAGCTGCCTTTGGTGATACAAATTATGCTATTGTAAAGAAAAGTGATGAAACCTCAACTTTTACAGAGGTGATTCAGCTCACTGAAGATGAAAAAATATACGAAATCGCAAGGCTTTTAAGCGGTGATGAAGTTACTCCTTCATCACTAGAAAACGCAAAGAGTCTTGTCATAAAAAATTAGTTTAAAACAATGAAAGGCATTATAATATGAATAGTAAAATAATTAGCGGATTACTCCTATGCACAGCTTTAGCCATTCCAGCTTGGTACCTTGGTTTCCTTTTACCTGTAGTTGGAGCACCCGTATTTGGCATTATTCTCGGAATTGTACTGTCATTCATTATAAAAAAAGAGAGCCTAAAGCCAGGAATTCAGTTCACTTCTAAAAAAATTCTCCAATACTCTATTGTGCTTATGGGATTTAACATGAGTTTTATAACTGTTTTTACTACAGGTAAAGACTCCCTTGTATTAATTATTGGAACAATAGCTGTAGCCCTCCTAGTTGGCTTTTTCATAAGTAAAGCTTTAAAGCTCCCGCAAAATACATCAATTCTAATCTCTGTAGGTTCTTCCATCTGTGGTGGTTCGGCTATTGCCGCTACCGCACCTGTATTACAAGCAAAAGATGAGGAAATAGCAAGTGCAATTTCTACAATATTTCTATTTAACGTAATAGCAGCGCTTATATTCCCAAGTATAGGTATGGCTATTGGCCTATCAGATTTTGGCTTTGGCCTTTGGGCGGGAACAGCAGTAAATGATACATCTTCTGTTGTAGCTGCAGCTGCTACCTGGAGTCAGCTTACTGGAAACGATACAGCCCTTGAACTTGCAACAATAGTAAAATTAACAAGAACTTTAGCTATAATACCTATAACCTTCGTTCTTGCTATATACATTTCTAAACAGAAGCTCAAGGAAAGCAGTAATTCTGGAGAAGATCCAAAGAATTTTAGCCTAAAGAAAATCTTTCCTTGGTTTATAATCTATTTCCTCGTTGCAACCCTTCTCAATACTGTACTTCCTATTCCAGAAAGCCTATCAGAAGGACTTAGCTTTGCTGGTAAATTTATGATTACCATGGCTATGGTTTCTATTGGACTTAACACAAATGTAAAGCAAATGGCTGCAAATGGAATTAAACCAATACTACTCGGCCTTATCTGCTGGGTAGCAGTAGCCACTTCTTCACTTGCAATTCAATATATGATGGGCATGATGTAGCACTGAAAAATTATGTAACCTACAATACTACAAATAACCTCAGAACAATTAGCGTTCTGAGGTTATATTTTTGTTGTTAATATATGGTATAGGTTTACTTTAAAAGTCCTTTTATTACTTCAACAGCATGTTCAACATCAAATTTCGATGTGTTGATTGCTATGTCATAGTTCTTTACATCCATCCAGTCATTACCTGTAAAGAAGTTGTAGTACTTAGCTCTAGCTTTATCGATTTTCTTAATTTCTTTTTCTAGATCTTTGTCAGAAAGCTGGTTGTCATGGTTCCCTTTTTCATAGCATCTATTTATTCTTGTTTTAATATCGGTTGAGAAAATTAGTACCTTAATTGGATTATGATCCTCTAAAATATAATCTGAGCATCTACCAACAAAAACTCCATCTCCCTTTTCTGCCATTTCTAAAATTATCTTATTTTGGCATGCATGCACTGTATCTGATGGCATTTCTACAGGATAGGTAAAAGTCCTACCAAAAGTATAAGGACAATTAAGTGTAGATCCTGTTTCTGCATTCTCTTCTATATAGTCAATAGAAAACCCTGATTCCTCAGCAGTCTTCGCTGCAATCTCCTTATCAAAATATGGCATCCCTAACTCTTCAGCTAGCCTTTTGCCAATTTCTCTTCCTCCACTGCCAAACTGCCTACTAATTGTTATTATTCTGCTCATAACCTTCTCCCTTCCCTTTTTTCCTTAACTTTTCATATATTTTATCAATAAAATCATATACTTTTTTTCTATAAATTGCTCCAAAAGCAAAAATTATTGCCATAATGACTGCAATAATTATTACCGCAGTATAGTTTCCCTCAGCTAGCTGCTCCCCTACTAAAATGCTTACAAGCATTGGAGGCGTCCTTGCAATCAGTGAAATAATCAGAAACATTCTTAAGTTCATACTAGATATACCTGCCGCATAGTTACACAAATCTTTTGGCAAACCTGGTATAAAATAGATCACTGCAACAAATATCATAGCTTTCTTACTATTTAAAAGTTCAATAACATTATCCATTTTCTTCTTACCAAAGAAAAGAAACAATGCATCTTTTCCAAGGAGCTTAGACATATAATATGTAATTACTGTTCCTAAGGCAGTTCCAATTATTGACAATCCAGCGGCAACTCCAAATCCCCAAGCATAAGAGCCTGCAATTTGGATCCACTGCCCGGGAAGGAATGATATTACAATTTGTATAATCTGCAACCCAATTAGTATTAGATATCCAAATAATGAGTATTCTGTAAGTAAAGATTCTAGCTGCTCAACAGAAGATAGGCTATCAATAATATCCTTATTTGCAAAGTAAATATAAAGTGGTATACCTATCACGATTATAAGTAACAGTAATAGTTTTGCTATTGCCCTCCACTTTTTTATTACATGGCCAGAGTTATCTACAATAAAGCCTTCCTCATTATGAATATTTCCTTTTTCATCAATGCTTTTATTTAGATCTTCCTCTTGGCTCTTTTCATTGTCATTTTCTTTATTATAGTCTATATTCTTTTCTTTCTTGCCAAGTATTTTAAATTCTCTCATAGTTCCCTTTCATCTTCTTAGATGTGTATATAATGAACTGTTTTTATGATGATTTTATGATTATTATAAAAATACCGACTATGTATCATAAACTAGCCGGTAATGCTTTTAAAGTTCTATTAAATTTCTTTCATATAGGGTTTGTAAGGCTTTTATTACACCAAACTTTGAGTGCTCATATGTTAAGCCGCCCTGGAAGTACACTATATAAGGCTCTCTAATTGGAGCATCAGCACTAAGCTCTATAGATGACCCCTGCACAAAGGCGCCAGCAGCCATCACAACCTCATCCTCATATCCAGGCATATCCCACGGCTCCGGAGAAACATGAGAATCAATTGGGGCTGCACTTTGAATCCCTTGGCAAAAGGCAACAACCCTCTCCTTAGACCCAAGCTTCACCGCCTCAATAATATCAGACCTCTCATCCTCAGGCTTAGGGCAAACATCAAAGCCAAGGTTTTCAAAGACTTTGGCACAAAGTATGGCGCCCTTAACAGCGCCATTAACTGTCTTTGGAGCAATAAATAGGCCTTGGAACATATTACGGCTCTGTCCAAAAGTAAGTCCGCATTCCCCGCCTATTCCTGGAGAAGTCATTCTATAAGATACAAGATCAATCAGCTTCTGACTTCCAACAATATAACCACCTGTAAGAGCCAGGCCGCCGCCAGGATTCTTAATTAAAGATCCAGCCATAATATCTGCCCCAACCTCAGTTGGCTCAATTATATCTAAAAACTCTCCATAGCAATTATCCACCATACAAATAATCTCAGGGTTTATCTCTTTCACAATCTTAAAGACCTCTTCAATCTCAGAGACGGAAACAGCCTTTCTCCACCCATATCCAGTGGCCCTTTGAATAGAGACCATTTTCGTACTATCATCAATAGCTGCCTTTAAAGCCTCAATGTCTATTCTCCCATCACTTTTAAGTTCTACCTGCTCATAGTCAATTCCAAAGTCCTTAAGGGAACCCTTACCTTCTCCCCTAATTCCAATTACTTCTTCAAGAGTATCATAAGGAGCACCAGTGCAGTAAATCAGCTTATCTCCAGGCCTTAGAGGTGACATAATAGCTAGAGTTAGTGCATGAGTACCATTTACAATTATTGGTCTAACTAGAGCTGCCTCCGTACCAAAAATATGACTGTATACCTTCTCTAAAGCCTCTCTACCTGGATCATCATAACCATAACCTGTATTCCAAGCAAAATGCATATCACTAATTCTATTTTCTTGAAAAGCTCCTAGTATTTTATACTGGTTATATGCCATAATATCATCAATTCCGCCAAAAATATCCTTTACCTGATCCTCAGCTTCCATAACTACCTGCATTACCTTTTCGTTTATTTTCAGTTTTTCTGTAAGAAGCTTATATGTTTTATTGCTATTCATTTTTTTATATTTCCTTTTCAATTAATCATTTGTATTTTACTGATTGATTCTTAATTCTTAAACTAAATTCTTAGATCATTATTCTTAAGCCTTAGACCTTAAACCTTAAATCTTAGATCTTTATTCTTTTCTTTCTAGTTCCCATTCCATGTCATTTACAAGGTCTCTTTTTACATTTTTCTTATGAGCCGCATAAAGCTGTGTAGTTGCTACCTGTTCATGATCAAGAAGAGCCTGTACATCAAAAATTGAATTACCTCTTCCAATTAAACTTGTGGCAGCAGTTGCCCTTAACTTATGTGGGCTATAGCCTTGAGCCTTTGAAGACTTAAGAGCAATTGAAGTATATTTTTTTACCAATTCTCTAATCTGCCTATCTGTCATCCTTCGCCCTTGAAGGGATAAGAAAAGTGCATCCTTCTTTTTTTCCTCTAACTTCTCATCCTTAGTTCTCTCATTGTCGATGTAGTCAGATATTACCATAGTAACAGATTGATTTAAAGGCATGGCAGATTCCTTACCTCTTTTTCTATAAATTAAAAATTCTCCTCTGCTAAAATTAAAAGAACTTATATTTAACTGACTAAGCTCTGACAGTCTAAGACCATATGTTAAAAATAGTACTAGTATTGCCTTATCCCTAAGTTTTGTTTTTTCCCAGTATTGAAGTTCTTTTTTTGTTAGGCCGTTTCCTGTTGACACAGAATCTAGTAGAATCATTACTTCATCATCCTGAAGAGCCTTAATTTCCCTCTCACTTGCCTTAGAAACTTTAATTGGATCAAAACTGTCAGTTATGTTTTTTTCCATTATGCCATCTCTGTAAAGTTGTTTAAACAT